>DASPJC010000494.1:0-6608 GCA_035628815.1 Ohtaekwangia sp.
GGAATTTTGTGCGCATATTTTCTTGAAACGATCGCCAGTGCACCGTAGGTCGTAGCCACCGCGTTGCAACCGCCTTCGATGGCGAGTTTGATGATGTTTTCAGGATCAAAATAAACGGGGTTCTTTGCAAAAGAAGCGCCCGCGCTGTGCTCAATTCCCTGATCGATGGGAAGGATGGACAGGTACCCGGTATTCGCTAACCGTCCTGTGCCGAACAATTGCTGAAGGCTTCTGAGGACCTGTGGCGAACGGTTTGACTGTACGAATATGTTGTCTACAAACTGCGGATTGGGAAGGTGCAGCTTGTCTTTCGAAATGGTTTTGCTTTGATGCTTGAGCAGGAAGTCAGCATCCTTGCCCAGAAGTTCGACGATGTTTTTTGCCATGTTTGGTTTGCGGTCTGGTGATGGATTTAATGAGCGGGCACAAAGTTATTAATTATTTAATAGTATGCTAACGCGCTCGAATTTCGCGGTTTTTGAACCGTTTCAATCGTGTTAGCGCGCGGCGCCCCGATGCGCGGGATGAGTGTCCGGATGCAAGACAAATAAAAAAAGCCACCCGTTCCCGGGTGGCTCTTTTTTATGAGCATTATTATTAGACTTTTTCCTTGATGCGGGCAGCCTTACCGTGGCGGCCTTTCATATAGTACAGTTTCGCCCTGCGAACCTTACCGCGTTTAAGTACCTCGATCTTGTCAATATAGGGTGATACAATAGGGAAAATCCGCTCCACGCCAACACCATTCGATACTTTCCGTACGGTGAAACTCTCACCATTTGTATTGCTGCCACGGCGCTGAATCACGGTTCCCTGAAACTGCTGGATCCTCTCCTTGTTCCCTTCCTTGATTTTCACGTGAACATTGACCGTATCACCCGGTTTAAAGGTGGGGATGGTTTCACGAACCTTAGCGAGTTCCTGTTCTACTAGTTTTATTAAGTCTGCCATAACGCGATGGTTTCAAAATTGGAGTGCAAATGTAGGGAAAGAATTGAGATTTCAGAAGCCGGCGCGGAAGAGTTTTTCTAAAAACGCCGTTTTAGTAGTTTTTAAGCAGCTCCGGCCTTCTTTGCCGTGTCCGTTCCATAGCTTTTTCCTGACGCCATGCCTCGATCTTCGCTTCGTGACCCGAAAGCAGTACCTCGGGTACTTTCCAGCCCTTGTAATCGGCGGGCCGGGTGTACACGGGTGGCGCAAGCAGATCATCCTGGAAAGAATCGGTAAGCGCCGAGGTTTCGTCGGATAAAACGCCGGGGATCAGGCGTACGACAGCATCGGCTACGACGGCCGCTGCCAGTTCGCCACCGGACAGCACATAGTCACCAATGCTGATCTCACGGGTGACCAGATGTTCACGTACGCGTTCATCGACGCCTTTATAGTGACCGCACAATATCAGAAGATTTGTTTTCAAGCTCAGTTCGTTGGCAATAGACTGGTTAAGCCGTGTGCCGTCCGGGCTCATGTAAAGGATCTCATCGTATTGACGCTTCGCTTTCAGGGCGGTAATGCAATTGTCGATCGGTTCGATCATCATCACCATTCCGGCGCCGCCACCAAAAGCATAATCGTCAATCGTGCGGTGTTTGCTGGTGGAATATCCCCGGAGGTCGATGATATCCACTGAAACCAGTCCCTTCGCTTGCGCACGTTTCAAAATAGAATCCGAGAACGGGCTTTCGATCAGTTTCGGCAGGCAGGTAATGATGTCAATGTGCATGATCAAATATCCAAAAAACCTTCGGGAAGATCGACGCTGACGTGCTTTTTACGCTTGTTCACGCCGAGGACGAAAGGGCTGTTAACAGGGATCAGTACTTCTTTTTCCGCATGCATGATGACGAGCAGGCGATTCGCCCCCGCATCGGCCACACCCGTCACTGTTCCCAGGTCGCCCAGCTGCGCGTCCGACACCGTGAAGCCTATCACCTCATCATCGTAAAATTCGCCCCGCGACGATTTTGGCCGCGCAGACTTTGGCAGGTAGATGGCGCTTTTGGATATGGCTTCCGCCGCATCTGCGCTATCAACATCTTCGAATTTGACGAAAGCCTTTTTACCGCTTGCCGAAACGGATGTGATGAAGTAGGGGATAAGCCGCTTATCCTTTTCAACAAAGACAGATTCCACCCCTGACAATGCCGCGGGCGCTTCAGGGTCCAGCGAGATCGTAACTTCTCCCTTCAGGCCATGGGGCCTTAAAATAAACCCGATCTTATAACTCGATCCGATATCCATCTTTCAAAATAAAAAATGCCAATGCATGTGCATTGGCATCTGATAAATCTTACAATAAAATCAAGCCTGTGTTTCAGGTGCTTCGGCAGCGGGTGCTGCTTCGCCTTCGGCCGGTGCTGTTTCACCCTCGGCAGCTGCTGCTTCAGGCGCTGCTTCCGCAGCCTGGGCTGCAACTTCAGCCTTCTTGCGAATGGCTTCTGCGCGCGCTTCCTTGATCTTCGTCTCAGCTTCCTTACGCGCTTTCAGATCAGCTTGTTTGGACTGGCTAAGCTTATCGGTCTTCGATTTGATCTTTTCCTCCTTGCCTTTCAGCCAGTCGGCCAGTTTCGCATCGGCCTGCTCCTGGGTCAGCGCGCCTTTCAGCACACCGATCTGAAGGTGTTTTTTCATCAGGATTCCACGGTAGGAAAGCATGGCTTTTACCGTGTCGGTAGGCTGGGCACCGTTCATTACCCAATGAAATGCCCGATCATCGTTGATATTGATGGTGGCGGGATTCGACAAAGGGTTGTACGTACCCAGTTTTTCAATAAAGCGACCATCACGTGGTGCTCTGGCATCGGCTACGACTACATCGTATGTCGCCAGTTTGGTGCGGCCCCTGCGGGCCAGTCTGATTTTAACCATTGTTACTGTTTGTTAAAAATGTGGAACTCGTCCTGAAATTTTAAAGAGCGCAAAGATAAGGGAAATAAAAGTTCTGGCAATCTGTAGCCTGAAGAAACCTCAAAAAACGATATATTTTATATATTTGCTTACGCGATTACGCAATTTTTAAATATAAAAGCCCCTCCCTACATTTGGTGACTTTCTTAAAAACATGGACAAATACTCCTATATATCGAATGCAGACGTAGGTTATATCGACCAGCTGTTCCAAAATTACAAACAGGACCCGCAATCCGTAGACCCGACCTGGCAAAAATTCTTTGAAGGATTTGAGTTCTCCCAACAGCATTTCGGCACCGCCGGGGATGTTTCTGTATCCACTACAGATTCGCATCCCATCAAGGAAACGCAGGTTCGAAACCTGATCTTTCATTACCGTTCCTTCGGACATCTGAAGTCCCGAACCAATCCGGTGCGCGAACGCCGTAACCACAATGTTAATCTCGACCACAAGAGTGTCGGCCTCACCGATGCCGACCTGGATACTGAATTTGATGTGGGCGCCGAAATCGGCATGCCCCGGTCGACACTCCGCAAGATTATTGAAAGACTGAACACGGTTTACCTGGGGCCTATCGGCTTCGAACACAATTTCATCCGCGATGATGAGATCAGATCATGGTTGCACCAGAAGATTGAAAAGGAGTACTACAGCTATAACCCCAACCAGGATGAAAAGAAGCGCATCCTGGCCAAGCTCAACGAAGCGGTGGTATTTGAAAATTTTCTCCACACCAAGTTTCTGGGACAAAAACGATTTTCACTGGAAGGCGGGGAGAATACAATTCCTGCCTTGCAAACGATGATCAACAAGGCCGCCGAACTGGATGTCAAAGAGGTTGTCATCGGTATGGCGCACCGCGGCCGCCTGAATGTGCTGACCAACATCCTGGGCAAAACGTACGAACAGATCTTTACCGAGTTTGAAGGGAACGTAAGCCCGGAGCAGACCATGGGAGACGGTGATGTTAAATATCACCTGGGGTATTCCAGTCATATCAACACGCCTTCCGGAAAGAAGATCTACGTGAAGCTGACGCCCAACCCGTCGCACCTTGAAGCGGTTGATCCGCTCGTTGTCGGATACACGCGCGGACAGATCGACGACGAGTACAAAGGAGATCTTACCAAGGGTATGGCCATCCTTATTCACGGTGATGCCGCCATCGCAGGACAAGGTATTGTTTATGAAGTGGTACAAATGTCCGGGTTGCCGGGCTACACCACGGGTGGTACCATCCATTTTGTGATCAATAACCAGGTCGGTTTCACAACCGACTATGACGACGCACGAACCAGTATCTATTGTACCGATCTCGCCAAGATCGTGGATGCTCCTGTGCTCCACGTGAATGGTGATGATGCGGAAGCCGTATCATTTGCCGCCAATCTCGCGGCCGAGTACCGCGTAAAGTTCGGCAAGGACATTTTTATCGACCTGCTCTGCTATCGCCGTCATGGTCACAACGAAAGCGACGAACCGAAGTTCACGCAGCCAAAACTTTATAATATCATTGCCAAGCATCCCAATCCTCGTGAGATCTACGTCAAACGACTTGTCGAGCGCGGTGATCTGGATGCGGCGCTGGCCGATGAACTGGATAAAACCTTCAGGAACCAGCTTCAGGACCGGCTCAACGAAGTGAAACAAAAACCCCTTCCCTATAAGCCGCAAAAAATTGAAGCCGAGTGGGAACAGATGCGCTGGGCGAAGGGAGAGGACTTTGACAAATCACCTGATACAAGCATCAAGGAAAATATTGTTGAGAAAGTCGGTAGGGCACTGACGACCATCCCGGAAGGATTCAAACCGCTGAAGCAGATTGAAAAATTGCTGAAAGACAGGACTACGGCTTTCTTTGAGGAGAAGGTGTTGGGCTGGGCGGAAGCGGAGTTGCTTGCGTACGGATCATTACTGGCAGAGAAGACGCCCGTGCGTATGTCGGGCCAGGATGTGAAACGCGGAACGTTCTCGCATCGCCACGCATACTTTTTTGACGCCAATACGAATGAGCCTTATTGCGGTCTGAACAACGTTGACAAGAGCCAGGCGAAGTTTCATATCTATAACTCTTTGCTGTCGGAATTCGGCGTGTTGGGTTTTGAGTATGGTTACGCCATGGCTACACCCAGCGCCCTGGTGATCTGGGAAGCGCAGTTCGGCGACTTTGTGAACGGAGCGCAGGTGATCATCGACCAGTTCCTTTCGAGCGCGGAATCAAAATGGCAGCGCATGAATGGTCTCGTGATGTTGTTACCGCACGGTTACGAAGGACAGGGCCCCGAGCACTCGAGCTGCCGGCCCGAACGATTCCTCCAGCTGTCAGCCGAGTACAACATGGTCGTCGCGAATCCTACGACGCCGGCCAACTTCTTCCATTTGCTTCGCCGGCAGGTTTCATGGCCATTCCGCAAGCCGTGCATTGTATTCTCACCCAAATCACTGTTGCGTCATCCTGCCGTCATTTCGCCGGTAAAAGATTTTACTGCCGGTTCGTTTATGGAAGTGCTGGATGATGCAAATGTTTCGGCCAAAGATGTAAAACGCGTCATCCTCTGCAGTGGAAAAATATATTACGACCTGCTGGAGGCCCAGCAAAAGAAGAAAATAAAAGACGCTGCCCTGGTCCGCCTGGAACAACTGCATCCTTTCCCGGACAAGCAACTGAAAGCGGTCTTGAAAAAATACAAGGACGCAAAAATTTTGTGGGCACAGGAAGAACCTTCGAACATGGGTGCGCAGTCATACATCCTGCGCATGATGCCGAAGGCCGACATCACCTTTGTATCCCGCAAAGCGAGCGCTTCGCCTGCCACCGGATTTTCAAAGGTTCATAAGATCGAACAGGATAAAATTATCAGCCAGGCTTTTGAAATTTAACGTTCAGCATTGAACCTGGCCAGGCACATTCAGAAGGATATCGTATCAATCGTAAAAAGAAAAATTGATGGCATTGCAAATTAAAGTCCCGACGGTAGGTGAATCCATCACCGAAGTAACCATCGCCAACTGGTTAAAAAAAGATGGTGATGCTGTGAAGCTCGATGAAGTGATCGCGGAGCTTGAATCCGACAAAGCGACCTTTGAGCTGACGGCGGAAAGCGAGGGTGTCTTGAAAGTACTGAAGCAACAGGGCGAGACGATTCCCATCGGTACGGTCATCGCCGAAATTGAACAGGGTAAAGGCGGTGCACAAGCTGCTGCCAAACCGCAGGCCCAGGCTGTTAAATCCGAAAGCCCGGCCCCCGCGCCAAAAGCAACGGGCGGGGTAAAGGAAATGAAAGTTCCTGCCGTCGGTGAATCCATCACGGAAGTAACGATCTCCACCTGGCTGAAGAAAGATGGCGACTTCGTCAAAACGGATGAAATCATCGCCGAAGTGGAATCCGACAAAGCTACCTTCGAATTGCCGGCTGAGGCTACGGGGATATTGCGAATCGTTGCAAAAGAAAAAGAAACCCTGCCCATCGGCGGGTTAATTTGTAAAATCGAGATTTCCGAAGGAGCTCCGGAGACGGAATCTAAAAAAGAAGCAACACCGGCCGCGACGACAAACGCCGGGTCCGACAAATCTTACGCCGCAGGTCATCCGTCACCGGCCGCCGCAAAAATTCTGGATGAGAAAGGTGTCCCGGCCGGCCAGGTTCAGGGTAGTGGTGTTGGCGGACGCATCACAAAAGAGGATGCTCAAAAAGCG
>DASPJC010000495.1:0-4922 GCA_035628815.1 Ohtaekwangia sp.
GTTCGATTCGCTTACCTTCAGGGGCGCGACGTTCATCGATAATAATGCAGACCTGACCGTCTCCAAGATCAGCGATAGTACCAGTGTGCTGGCCATGCTTACCATCAATTCCGGCGGCCAGTCGCTCACCAAAAATTTCAAATCGAAAAACCTTCTGGCGGAAGCGATCTGGAACAAAAGCCATATTGACTTTGGACTTGATGCCGACCAGGACGGCCAACCCAATTATGTTCGCCTGAAAGGAGCCGTCGATTTTATGCGCGACTCCACCGTCATCTCCATGGCACCGTCGGCGTTGAAGATCCTGGCGCGCGACTGGACGTTCTCACCCGATAACTTTGTCGCTATCGCCGGCAGCGACTGGACTTTTCACGATCTTTCCCTGATCAATGCAGAACAATCGGTTTCACTGAATGGAAAACTGTCGCGGGATCCGTCGCGCATCCTTTCACTTACCGTCAGCAAACTCGACCTGTCCCTGTTCGATGCGATTACCGATCAAAAATTCAAAGGTGTTGTTGATGCACGGACGGATGTCAGCAATTACTTTCAGGACCCGGCTGTACAGAATAATATCCTGATACAGGGACTTACCGTGAACGAATTTCTCATTGGCAATATTCGCGGGGAAAATCGCTGGGATACCTTACAAAACAAGTTTGACATTAATTTCTTTGTCGACCGGAACGACAAACGGACGGTTAACCTGACGGGACATTATAAACCGTCTGACAAAAAAAGCCCGCTCAATATTGCTGCACGGCTTGATAATGCCGAACTCAAAATCCTGGAACCCTTTCTGAAAGATATTTTCAGCCAGATTGGTGGCAGGGTATCGGGTGATTTCACCATTACCGGTTTGCTCAATGCGCCGCAGATCCAGGGTGAAGGACAGGTGCCCGACGGGCAATTGATGGTCAACTACCTCAAAACCATGTATAGGTTTACAGGAACGGTCGGTCTCACCCCGACCTCCATTTACTTTAAAGAGATCGACCTGACGGATGTCTTTCGCAACAAGGGACAACTCCAGGGTGAGATCACCCACCGGAACTTCTACAGTATGTTCGTCAACCTGGACGCAACCTTCAGGACCTTCCAGGTGCTGAACACCACTGTAAAGGACAACAGCCTTTTCTACGGGCAGGCGTATGCGACCGGTGATCTTAAATTTTATGGTCCCGTGGCCAACCTGAAGATCACCAGTACAGCCCGCACGGAAAGAAATACGCGCGTGTACATTCCGATCGGCGGTGTTTCGTCGGTCGAGAAAAAGGATTTTATCACGTTTGTTAATTTCCGCGACACGACCTTTACACGGGAGATCAACAACAATCTCAGCAACAGGGTCGACCTGACGGGAATATCGATAGACCTTAACCTGGATGTTACACCCGATGCCTATTGCGAAATCATCTTTGATCAGAAGGCCGGCGACATCATCCGGGGACGTGGCAACGGCGACCTGAAACTACAGCTCGACACAAAAGGTGATTTCAACATGTTCGGGCCCTTCGAGTTTACGGAGGGCTGGTATAATTTCACGTTGTACGATATCATTAATAAGGAATTCGAGATCCAGCGCGGCAGCCGCATTTCGTGGTACGGCGATCCTTACCAGGCGGTGATGAACATCAATGCGTCGTACAATCAGCTGGCGTCACTGGGACCGCTGATCATTGGCGACGAGGTGGCGGCGCAGTCCTCACAGATCAGGCGGAAATATCCTGTCCAGGTGTTGTTGCAACTGGAGGGCCAGATGTTATCACCGGAGTTCGCGTTCGACATCATCGCCGAAGATCTGCCGCAAAGTGTGCCCGTCGATAATAACCGGCCACCCATCAACCTCGACCTGGTCTTTACGGCCTTCAAGAACAAACTCGATGAACAGGAACTGAAGCGACAGGTGTTCAGCCTCATCGTGCTACGAAGGTTTTCGCCGCCGGATGCGCTCGGTGCCAGCGGATCGGACGTGGGAAGCAGTTTGAGCGAACTGCTCTCCAACCAACTCAGTAACTGGATGAGCCAGGTGGACGAAAACCTGGTGATCGATGTCGACCTGGGAAGCTTTGATGAAAATGCTTTTAACACTTTTCAGCTCCGGCTCTCCTATACCTTTCTCAACGGCCGGCTCAGGGTAACGGGTGATGGTACATTTAACAATGCAGCGAACAATCCCGCCAATGTCAACCAGCAGAATCCATCAAGTGTCGCGGGCGACTGGACTGTCGATTACATGCTTACGCCGGATGGAAAGCTGCGCGTGAAGATGTACAGTCGTACCAACAACAACACCGTACTCAGTTCTGTCAATAACCAGTCGTCGATCACCACCGGCGCCAGTCTTATTCACACGCAAAACTTTGATGAGATCAGGGACCTTTGGCGATCCGCACGGGAAAGGAAAAAGAGAGATCAGCAAAAGACGGACGCCAACAAGGAAGCCATTAAAGAAGAAGATGCCGGTGGCGAGTAAAAAGACCATGCTTTTCTGCCTGGCCATGATGCCGCTCCTGGCGCTGGCACAGCCGCCTGATTCAGCGCAGGTAAATAAAAAGAAACTTCGCCGTTTCGTCATAGGTTCGGCGGCGGGGTATGGCGCCACGCTCGTGGCATTGAACGAATTATGGTACAGCGATGCCGGTACGCAGTCGTTCCGCTTTTTTGACGACAACGCTGAATGGAAACAGGTGGATAAGCTGGGACATTTTTATTCATCTTTTTATTTCAGTTACGGAGCCTCCCGCGCGTTGCAAAGCTGCCATGTCGCGAAACGAAAAGCCGATCTTATCGGTGCGCTCACCGGTGTTGGTGTTTTGCTTCCCATCGAGATCATGGATGGATTTTCGGATGCCTATGGTGCTTCTTCCGGAGATCTCATTGCAAACGCGGCCGGCGCTGCATTTTATCTCGGGCAGTCACGGCTCTGGAACGAGATACGCATCTTTCCGAAATTTTCATTCCAACGTACGGGGTATGCCCGGCTTCGCCCCGAGGTATTGGGCGATAGCTGGGCCAGTGAAGCGCTCAAGGATTACAATGGGCAGACGTACTGGCTTTCGGTGGATGTCGACAAGTTCATGCGTTTTCCAAAATGGCTGAACATCGCCGCGGGGTATGGCGCGCATGGAATGATCTATGCACGAGACCACCAGAATAGGGATCACGGCTATGGTGATCCGTACCGCCAGTTCTACCTGGCGCTCGATCTTGATCTGACGGCCCTGAAAACACGATCGAAAGCGCTGAACACGCTGATCTTTTTCGTGAATATGATCAAACTTCCGGCACCGGCCGTGTCGTTCTCGCGGCACGGCTCCCGCTTTCATCCACTCGCCTTCTGAATTTTTTTCGCTGCTTTTGAATATTTATTCAATCAAATATTTAAATTCAGTGCCCCTTTTAAACAAGGACCTCTATGAGCATCATGAAACACGTTCAGCAGTATGCTGATCAGATCGGCGGTCAATACACAGACTATGATCACAGCCGGTCTGTAATTGTTGTACCCATCAATGGCAGCCGTTTCCAGACCGTGCTGGCAAGCACCCAGAAAAGTCCGGTATCCGGACGCGATCAGGCCGTTTTCGCTTCCAAGGTCTGTGAGTTCACCAACGGGCTGGACCTGAAGAATCTGCTGGAACAAAATGCAAACTTCGATTTCAGCAAATTTGTGCTGGAAGACGGGTATGTGAAAATCGAGGCCTCGTGCCTGGCCTCCTCCGTTTCGCAGGACCAGGTGAAGGAAATGATCCAGGAAGTCGCCCAATTGGCCGACCATTACGAGCTCAAGCTTACAGGTAAGGATATATTCTGACTTCTGAGTCACCTCCTGTCGGGACGGGAACCAATTACAGGCAATTCCTCTTATCTTTGCAGCGCAAGCCGCCTTATCGCCTCGATTCATCGGGGAGGAAAGTCCGGGCAACACAGGGCAGCGTACTTCCTAACGGGAAGGCTCCGGCGATGCCGGGGACAGACAGTGCCACAGAAAACAAACTACCACACTTCGGTGTGGCAAAGGTGAAAAGGCGAGGTAAGAGCTCACCGCTTTGTCAGTGATGACGAAGGCATGGTAAACCTTACGCGTTGAAAGGTCAAATAGACCCCGATTCAAGAGCGGCCCGCTCATCATCCTGACTCGTCAGGATCATCGGGGTGGGTAGACTGATTGATCCTGTCAGTGATGACAGGACCAGATAAATGATAAGGATACCGGGTCATTCCGGGATACAGAACCCGGCTTACAGGCTTGCTATTTTTTAAACCTGATCGTTGTCGAAAGCGATCAGGTTTATTTATTTTTATCGGTTAACAAAAAGCACATGGCGAAAATACTCCTCATTGAGGATGACAACAAGATCAGGGCAATCCTCCGGGAGATCCTGGAAGAAAAGGAACATGAAGTCCAGGACGCACCGGATGGACAGGAGGGCTATAAAAAACTTGAGCAGGGCGGATTTGATCTTTGTCTCTGCGACATCAAGATGCCGAAAATGGATGGCTTGGAAGTGCTGGAAAAAGCAAAGGAAGCCGGCATCGCCACCAACTTCATCATCATCTCGGCCCATGGCACGATTGATGTCGCCGTGGAAGCCGTTAAAAAAGGAGCCTTTGATTTTCTTCAGAAACCGTTCGATCTGGGCAGGCTGGAGATCACCCTGCGCAACGCCCTGGATAAATCATCACTGGTGAAGGAAACCAAAAGCCTGAAAAAGAAAATTTCAAAAAAATTCGAAATGATCGGCGCGTCAGAGCCCATCCGGCAGGTAAAGGAAATGATTGAAAAGGTGGCCCCTACCGATGCCCGGGTATTGATCACCGGCCCCAATGGTTCGGGCAAGGAGCTTGTCGCGCGCTGGATCCATGAAAAGAGTAAGCGTTGTGACGGACCGTTGGTCGAAGTCAATTGCGCCGCCATT
>DASPJC010000496.1:0-34352 GCA_035628815.1 Ohtaekwangia sp.
CCCAGAAGCGCCCGGGCCAAGCACCGCATTCCCAATTCGATCCTGCAGGTGGGCGCATCTATTCATGGAAAGTTTGAGTACGTGTTCGTGGATGGCAATCTTGAAAAAGACCCGTGGCTCACCATTCAGCGATACCTTGAAACGGGTGAGTTCAGATTCTTCGGGTGCACGGCAATGCCCGGTCCCCAATTGAAGCAGGCCATTCCCTACTCGAAAAAAGTCCGGGAACTGTATCCCGACGTAATCAACATCTGGGGCGGATACTTTTCGTCCAATCAATACAAGTCGGTACTGACTTCAGGCTTTGTGGATTTTGTGATCAACGGCCCCGGCGACGAGGTGTTTCCCAAGCTCCTGGAAGCATTAACCCATGGGCTACCGTATGAAGGACTGGAAAATCTGATTTATAGAAAAGGAACTGATATCATTAAAACCCACCAGGCGCCTTTGCAGGACCAGGACAAGTTGCCGCAGTTACCCTATGATCACCTCGCCCGTTTTTATCCGTTGAAGCGCTACCTGGGGAAAACCTTTCTCGGCCAGCGTACAGCAGCGTATCACGCCAGCATGGGTTGTCCGTTTACCTGTTCGTTTTGCGCCGTCGTACCGATCTACAACGCGCGTTGGAAAGGAAAATCCGCCGGGCTGATCTACCGCGATATCAAATACCTCATTGATGTACATGGCGCAGATGCGGTTGAATTCCACGACAACAACTTTTTCGTCAGCGAGAAACGCACGGTTGAATTTGCAAAGCTGATAAAAAACGAAAACATCAGCTGGTGGGGAGAAGGGCGCATTGACACGGTCGACAAATACGCCGACGAGTCGCTGGCAGCCATGCGCGAAGGGGGGTGCAAAATGATCTTCTTCGGTGCCGAAACCAGTAACGATGAGTTGCTGAAAAAGATGGACAAGGGTGGAACGCAGACCACCGCACAAATGAAAAAGTTCGCTGAACGCCTGAAGAAATTTGACATCATCCCGGAATACTCCTTTGTACTGGGCTTTCCCGCCGAAACACCCGAGAAAGTAATGGCGCAGATCGACCAGGATATCGCCTACATCAAGGAGATCAAGGCGATCAATCCGAAGACGGAAATTATTATTTATGTGTATAGCCCCGTGGCCACGGAAGGATCGGAAATGTATGAACTCGTGAAAAAGACGGGGTTTAAATTTCCGGAACACCTGGAGGACTGGCTTTCGCCCGCGTGGATGAATTTCGATCTGCGTAAAAATCCATTGACGCCGTGGCTGACACCCAAGATGGTCAACAAAATCCTGGGTTTTGAAACGGTTTTGAATGCGCAATATCCAACCGTCTCGGATTTCAAGCTCACACACCTTCAGAAAAACGTCATGCGTTTACTATCAACGGCGCGGTACAACTTTAATATTTTTTCCTTTCCTTATGAGCTAAAAGCGCTGCAAAAATTCTGGTTAAAGTACCGGCAACCTGAAATTGAAGGGTTCTACCAGGAGTGAGCATGAAGCAAAAACTTTTACAAACCCTCGCGTGGCCGCTGCGCACAGGCGTAAAGTGGTACCTCTCCAAACCGCGTACGTTCACGTATAAGGAAACCGTTATTAATGTTCAGCCAGGCGTATTCCACCCCGGCTTTTTTTTCAGTACGCGGCTGTTGCTGCAATACCTCGATACCATATCCCTTGACGGCGCAACGTTTCTGGAGCTCGGTGCGGGAAGCGGTATCATCTCCATCCGCGCCGCTAAAAGAGGGGCCGGTGTTACGGCGTCCGACATTAACACGATCGCCATCGGCAATATCAGGGAAAACGCACGCGCCAACGATGTTGTTATCGACGTTGTACATTCTGACCTTTTTGATGAAATTGAATCAGTTTTTGACTGGATTGTTATCAACCCCCCCTATTACCCCGCGAATCCGAAGAAGGAAGCGGAGTATGCGTGGTACTGCGGGGAAGCGCATGAGTATTTTGAAAAGCTTTTCGCTACGCTCGGAAAAGTTATACATCGCGAAACCAAAATACTGATGATCCTGTCGGACGTATGTGACGTGGAGAAGATTTTCACAATAGCCGCCAAGCATAATTTTACCTTTGAAAAGATCCTGGAAAAAAAGGTCTGGGCGGATGGACGGAATTACCTGTACTTCATCAAGCGCTCAAACACGCTTCCGCAGGCCGATGTGCAATGAACAGACGCAGCGCTGACAGGTTTTATCTTCCTTCATGTTAAGATTCTTACGGAAAGCCACAGCAGCGGGAGTATTGATGATCTCCGTTAAACTGTGCTCGTGAATGTTGCCAAAAGACGGGTGGAAAAAACACGGCCGAACTTCTCCATCGGATTCAATCACTGCAGAAACCCAGGGCGCATTACAGACCTTTCCGGGGAAGTCCGTCGCGCCGAGTATAGCGCGGTAGTATTGCACCAGGCTCAGCATTTTTTGGCGCGACTCTGCGATGAATTTCTGTTGGTAAAGCGTTTTGAATTCCGTGAACGAAGTCCGAAGAATACTCTCAAATTCATCCGCTTCTGTGGCATTCAACTCTATTTGTACCACCTTATCATCTTCCCACGGCGCGGGGCGGTTGAAAGCTGATGAAGAAACGTCGGCCGCTAAAAAAGAGATCTGGTCCAGCCCCAACGTCCGGGCTGTGGTTACGATGTCAGGGAAGTCTCGGAAATTCATCTTTTGCAATACCGTTCTGCCGGTAACCCGGAATTCAGGTTTCAGCACTTTCAACCGCGCTACACCTTCCTCAAGCTTTTCAAATGCGTGTGGAATATTGCGGATCTGGTTATGCCTTTCCCTCCCGCCGTCGAGCGAAACAATAACATCATCACACCATGCAATGACATTTTCTGCATGGACTTTCAGCGAAACGCCGGTCGTCAGCAAACTGATCCGGATACCGATCGACTTCAGCAAGGCACAGAATTTCCAGAGATTGGTATGCATCAACGCCTCGCCGCCCGACAAGGCCACATGTTTCACACCCAGCTTTTTGAAAGCAGGAAGATGTTTTTCGAGATTTTCTGTTGTAATCTCCTGCTTGTTGCTATTGGCCTTCCAGATATCACACATGACGCACCGGCAGTTACAGCGGCTGTGGGGCATCAGTACCAGCACCGGTAAAGTGACCAGGCGATGCGTTGCAATATTGATAAGTCTTTTGATCACGATTTGACTGGATGAATATACCAAGAATACTACTCCCGCTGCAATCCTTTTTGCCATTCGGCAATACGCTCCAGCGACAACCAGACACACATCACATAAATGACCAGGAAGAACCGTGTCGTGAGATCGGGGAACATAATAAACCTGACGGCTGCATAGAACATGAGCACCAGGAATAAATACTGGCTGACATTCAGCCCGGCGCGCCAGTTCGTCCGGTAGAAAAGCAGCACTGCACAGATCGCCAGAATGTTACTCAGGTGGCTGGTCTGAAGCGTGTACAGTCCCGTAAAGGCATTTTTAATAATACTTACGAATTCCGTTTTGTTGGAAAGTCCCCCGTAAAAGTTTTCAAACCCGTTTTGATAGCTCGCGTTGTACATGATCCACCCTGTCAGCAGTGCCCAGCACACAATGGCGACTGCTGTCTGCGGTAATTTTGGAGCAGGTCTTACTGAAGAAGAAGGGATTTTAATAAGCCCCACGAGAACGATTGCCGCGAACATTACATTGTCGACCCGCACCAGGATGGCTACGGTGAGCATCAGAACGATCCAGTGCCATGCGACCTGTTTTCTGATCATGAAGATACTTCCCAATACTATCACTGTCGAGAGTGCATCCGGCGTTGCAAGCCGGGCAGCCTCGAGCATTGGCGGAGCGATCATTATGGAAAGTGAAAGGACTGCCGCAAGCCACAGGGGAAAAAAGGACCTGAGCCAAAATAATGAAAGGAATGCAATCGCGAGATATGAAACGATAGAAGGTATCACCGGGGCTTTAGCCAGGGGAAACCCTGCGCGATAAGCCAGGTATGAAGAAAGATTGTAGAGCGGCTTCACCCGGAAGAACGAGGTGTATTGAAAGAAGGTATTCACGTCGGCCATGAGTTCTTTGCGCAATGCGTGCGCCGTGTCTGTTAACAGATGGTATGATCGTGCGGGCATCGTAGCCCGGGCTTCCGTTAAAGTCGTCTTAAATACCTTATTGACATCCTGCTCTTCATAATTCAAAATAATCGCCATGTAGGCCAGGGTATCCCAGTTATAGGAAGGTTTTTGATAGGACATGAACGCTATGCCTGTTACGATGGCGCCGTAAAGAAGCAGGGCGGTAATATTTCTGGTACTCCAGCGCATAGTCTGCGTGGAAATTACGAACAAATTTGCGTGGAATTAACCGGATGATGTAAAGTAATCCGTGTCGGTTTACTTTCCTATAACATTACTTCAATCAGGACAGCGAGCAACGACCCAACAATTGCCACGGCCATCTTCTTCGCGTTGAAGCGGTGCTCAGGGCTGCTTTCAAATACGATCGTCGTCGAGATATGGAGAAAGTTTCCGCACACCACAGCATACAGAACGATCATTCCGGTAGCGGTCAGTATACCGCTGGAAGCAAGGTAGGTACTTAACAGCAGTCCTAATGGCGCCGCCAGGGAAAAGCCGATCAGGTAGGATATCGCTCTTTGCCGCGAACCGAGCTGAAATGACAGCACCGTCATCAGGGCAAACGCCGCAGGTGCGCGGTGAAGCGCAATGCCAAGAAGAATGGCATTAAGATCATAGTCGACGCCCAGGTATTCCGGTTGGGCCAGCATACCCCCTTCGAGGAAAGCATGAACGCACAACGCGATGAGCAGAACAATCGCCGATATCGACTTGTTGCCCGATACATGGTGACCGTGATGATGATCATGGGCATGTTGATCATGGGTATGGATATGGCCGTGCTCCACGCCGGAACTGAAATATTCCAGCAACTGCTGAAGAAAAAATCCTCCGAGTACACAGAGCCCGATCTATTCCGCGCCGACAGGCTGATGGTACAGTTCGGGTAAAATATGGATCACCGTAATCGCAAAAAGATATGCACCGGCGAAGACGAGGAGCAATTTGAAGTTGGTGTTCTTACCCTTGGGCACCAGGTAAATGAGAAGCCCCGAAATAAGCGGTGTAAAAAAAAGTACAGATAACTTGAGTAGCATGTTGTTTGATTCAGGGTTCCAGTATCACCATCGGCTCAATCCCGGGTGTAATGTATGTTTGCAGCTTTCCATCCGGTCCGGTGTACATCAGAATTGCATCGAGTTCCGGATGCGCGCGCAGCGTTTCAATGGCTTTCTCATGACCCATGACCATCAGTGCCGTATCCCATGCATCGGCTATGGTACAATCTGCGGCAAAAACGGATACACTCAGCAAAGCCAGATCGACAGGATAGCCCGCCACAGGATCAATGGTATGGGCGTAGGTTTTTCCGTTTACCTTCCGGAAGTTAAAATAATTCCCCGCCGTGGTAAACGACTGGTTTTTGACGGACACGTAGGCCTTGAAAAACTGGTTTTCGTACGTTGAGCCGGGGTCGGTAATGCCGATTTGCCATGGCGCATTCTTTTGAATATTGTTTCCACAGGCCATGCCTTCTCCGCCAAGCTCAATTAACATATTTTCCACGCCCTGCGATTTCAGAAAATCAGTGACCATGTCGGCCCCGTAACCCTGACCGATGCCGCCGAAGTCAAGCTGCACGCGCGGATCACTTTTGATGACACTGTCTTCCGTCAAAACAATTTTTGTGTACCCCACGAAACGCCTGATCGAGTCTACCTCGGCCGGTGTCAGGTCAGCCTGAGGTTTTCCCGGCCCAAAGCCCCATGCATTTACCAAAGGCATAACGGTCGGATCGAAAGCACCGCCCGACAACCGGGCAATTTCCAACGCCGTCTGAAGCACCGGATGCAGATAGCGTGATGTAATGCGGATGCCGTGCGGCGACCGGTTGAACCGTGATACGTCCGAATCAGGGTCGTACATGTTGATGGCCGCATTCACGAGCCGAAGCACCGAATCGACGCCCTTTTGAAAATTGCGGGCATCGGAATCAAAGTACGTGATGTTATACGTCGTTCCCATCGTGCTTCCCGCCAGGCGGATAGGCTCCTGTGCAAACACGCAGTGGAAAAAAAATATTGCTGACAGGGCGAGCAAAACCCTTTTAAACCAGCCAATTTGCCCACTTTCGTCCATTCTATATGCAATATTGTTGCAATTTAATGCTTTACTGTAATCCAGGAAATGTCACCGCTCAAAATGATTCAGGCGCACAAAGTTGTCGTTGTTTTACGCGTGGCGCGTGGCAACAATCGCTACATTTGAGGAATTTACGGGACCATGCGAGAAGATTATCTTAAAGGAGAGAACGAGGGGTTGAATGCGGATGAGAAGGAAATTGAAAAAGCGCTCCGCCCCCTGTCGTTCGATGATTTCACCGGCCAGCAGAAAGTGGTGGATAACATCAAGATCTTTGTCCAGGCCGCGAAGCAGCGCGGTGAATCGCTCGACCACGTACTCCTTCATGGTCCGCCCGGTCTAGGCAAAACAACCTTATCCAATATTATCGCCAACGAGCTTCAGGCGAGCATCAAGATCACGTCGGGCCCTGTACTGGACAAACCCAGCGACCTTGCGGGATTGCTGACAAACCTCGAACCGCATGACGTTCTTTTTATCGACGAGATCCACCGGTTGAATCCCATTGTCGAAGAGTACCTGTATTCTGCGATGGAAGATTTCCGTATCGACATTATGCTGGACTCCGGCCCGAATGCCCGGTCCGTTCAGATTGGCCTCAACCCTTTCACACTCATCGGGGCCACTACACGCGCAGGACTACTGACATCACCTTTGCGCGCGCGGTTCGGGATCAACGCCCGGCTGGAGTATTACGACGCGGAACTGCTTACGCGGATTGTAAAACGTTCCGCTGCCATTCTTCAGGCTCCGTTCGAAGAAGATGCAGCGTTCGAGATTGCCAGGCGAAGCCGTGGAACACCCCGCATCGCCAATAACCTGTTGCGCCGGACGCGTGATTTCGCGCAGATAAAAGGTACCGGTGTAATTACCAAAGCTATCGCACAAATGGCACTTAACGCCCTGGATGTCGACGAGAACGGACTTGACGATATGGACAACAAGATACTTCTCACCATTATCGAAAAATTCAACGGAGGGCCTGTGGGTCTGACCACGGTCTCAACTGCCGTCGGCGAAGAAAGTGAGACCATCGAAGAAGTTTACGAGCCGTTTTTGATCCAGGAAGGTTATATCAAACGCACGTCCCGTGGTAGAGAAGCGACAGAACGCGCTTATCGACATTTGAAGATCCCGCTGCCATCGGGAAGGAGCCGGGGGTTGTTTGATTGAAGGAATAGGCCTTAGGCCTTAGGCATTGGGCATTAGGGATTGGGCATTAGGGATTGGGCATTAGAGATTGGGATTAGGGATTGAGGATTAGGCATTAGGAATTGGACATTAGGAGAAAGCATATGAATAGATGCTTTTGATTGTTTAAAAATTAAGCCAGCATCCAGTGGTCAATAGCGTCATTTAAAAAAGTTAGTACCAGCAAGCATAGCCTGATCCTTTGAAAATCAACGCGCGGCGGGCAGGTCACAGTCGAGGCTCTTTTTGTTATATTTGAAAACATACTTCGAACCCCTCGAACTGCATGAGAAAGATATTCATCATCACCTCCGTCGTGATCTCCGCCCTCCTGATCGGATGGTCATTCTACTGGCTGCCGGCCTTGTTTGGATTTGTACTGGTAATGCCCGTTATCATCATGGGTATCCAGGACATCGTGCAGACGCGACAATCCATCCGGCGAAACTTCCCGATCCTGGGACGGTTGCGCTACGTCTTTGAAGACATGCGCCCGAAGATCCAGCAGTATTTTGTAGAGTCAGATACCGACGGATCGCCCATCAACCGAAATGACAGGTCTGTCATTTATCAGCGCGCAAAAAAGCAGGTGGACACCACCCCCTTTGGCACGCAAATGAACGTGTATGCCGAGGGTTATGAATGGCTGGGACACTCCATCGTTCCCCTCGATTTTCATTCGATTGATCACAATCCGCGGACGACCGTTGGTAATAAAGACTGCAAACAACCCTATGCAGCGAGCTTGCTTAATATTTCCGCCATGAGTTTTGGTTCACTCAGCGGCAATGCGATAGAGGCGTTGAATGCCGGCGCAAAAATCGGCTCGTTCGCCCACAACACCGGAGAAGGTGGTATCAGCCCGCATCATACCAAATATGGCGGGGACCTGATCTGGCAGGTCGGGACCGGCTATTTCGGCGCACGCGATCACGACGGAAATTTTTCGCCGGAGATCTTTCAGCAAAACGCATCGCGGCCTGAAGTGAAAATGATCGAGCTGAAGTTGTCGCAGGGCGCAAAACCCGGTCATGGCGGAATACTCCCAGCCAAAAAAAACACACCTGAAATTGCAGCCATCCGCCACGTGAAGGCGGGAACCACCGTGTTCTCGCCACCTTTTCACAGTGCCTTCAGTACACCCCGTGGCATGATCCTGTTCCTGCATAAAATGCGGGAGCTCTCCGGCGGAAAACCGGTAGGATTCAAGCTTTGTGTGGGCCGCAAGAGTGAGTTCATTTCGATCTGCAAGGCGATGATTGACCTTGACATCTATCCCGACTTCATTACTGTCGATGGTGGCGAGGGCGGAACCGGTGCTGCTCCTCCTGAATTTTCAAACTTTGTCGGAATGCCATTGCTGGACGGGCTCGCGTTTGTCGACAACATGCTGAAAGGATTCAATATCCGCCAGCACATCAAGGTCATGGCTTCAGGAAAGATCCTGACCGGATTTCAGATGGTTCGGGCCGTCGCGCTTGGCGCAGATATCTGCAACAGTGCCCGCGCAATGATGATGGCCATCGGCTGCATCCAGGCACTGGAATGTAACAAAAATACCTGCCCTACCGGTGTGGCTACACAAGACCCGGCGCTGGTAAAAGGCCTTGTTGTGGATGACAAAAAAGTGCGGGTAGCCAATTTTCACAAACATACCGTTGAAAGCTTTATGGAGCTGTGCGCCGCTGCCGGCATTGACGCTCCCCGCAAACTGAACCGACACCAGATCACCCGCCGTATTTTTATGAACGAGGTGAAAACACTGGAAGAGATCTACCCTTCTGTTCCCGCCGGAGCGATGCTCACCGATAGCATCCCCGAACGATACAGGATGTCATTCCTCGCGGCGGATCCGGACAAATTTTAACGTTCCGGAAAAAAACAGGCCAGCCATAATGTGTTTATAAGCACCATACCGGTTTTTTTGTACTTTTGTGAAACAAAGAACCGTCTTGGTCAGAAAGTTTTTCCAACGCGATAAGAATTACATCCTCGAAGCGGCGCAACTCTCGGTTGAAAATCCGCTCCTTACCTACCTGGTGGATTTCGTTAAGGTGGAGTACCTGCTGCGCACCAACCCGCTCGGGATAGCCGATGCCACGTCCGAACGGGTCCATCGCCACACCGGTTCAGAATACCTTCACCTTCACGAATTTTACCTGATCCTGGCCGGGGTCTTCCGTCTTAAATTCTATGAAGACAACCAGCTTGCCTTCAACTTCGGTGGCGGTGACGAGTCGGAAAAGTACCGCGAGGAATGGCAGACAGTTTTCAAGCAGTGGGTAAAGGAACTGTGCCGTCATGAGAATTTTATACGCGCGGTACTCGAGCTGACCGTGTTCTATCCCGAAGACTATACGCCGCAGATGGCCGGCTTGCGGCTCAGCGCTTTTATCACAAAATTCTTCGATGTCAGGATCGATGGCCAGAAAGGTCTTATCAAGCACAAAGTAGCTTAACGCTCCGCCGATTTTTTAATAGCCTTTAACATTTCCCGCCGGATCAATCCGCTGAACGGACGGATCAAAAACCAGTAGCGCGAAAACTTCCTGAGCGCTTCGCTATCGGTACAATGGATCCGCGTCTCAGTCTCGACCACGGTTGTATCAGCCTGTGGCACAAGCCTGAAATTCCAGGTCGCTTTTGCATGGCCTGGTTCATCGATTGTCGCAAATTCGGCAGGCGAAAAGACTTTTAAATTTCCATCGGGCTTCCAGAACTGCCCTATTAACCCGATGATGATTTCCGTATTCATTTGTTCCTGCAGCAGGACAAATTTCTCCTTTTGTACACCCTCCATACGGACCATCACTGCCGGCAGACCACGCAGCATAAAAAGTATTTTAATCAGCTTTGATCCGCTGAAATCGAAACTGCGGATCATGGGATATATTCTTTCAGGCTTTGCCCTCACGGTGATGGTGTGGTACTCGCGGAACTGATAGTGCGGCAGGTGCGTATCGTGAAAAGTCATGCCTGAGAAGCCGATGGCAATTCGCACTGGCCTTCTTCCGGCAATGAGAAGTAGAAGGTTGTTCCGCGACCTTCCTCCGTGTCGAACCAGATCCGCCCGCCATTTTTTTCCACGAATTCCTTGCAGAGCACAAGACCGAGGCCGGTACCCTTTTCCTGTTTCGTGCCCGCCGTGGTAATGCTGTCCAGTGTAAAGAGGCGGTTGCGATGGGCAGGAGGAATGCCAACGCCGGTATCCGCGACTGAAATAATCACCTGCTGACCATTCTTCCATGCATTAAACTCGACCGACCCTTTTGCACTTGTAAATTTCACGGCGTTGGTCAGCAGGTTTCTGACAACCGACTTGACCATATTCGGGTCGGCAAAGGCGGTGAAAGAGGGCGGGATGTTGTTCCGGATTTTGATGTCCTTTCTTCGTATGTCGAGTTCCAGCAGATTGACGGCTTCCTCCGCGAGACTCCGCAGCGAAACCGTGACCGGCTCAAATGTCTCGCCCTTCAGCTGGAGGGTTGCCCACTGTAAAAGATTCTCGACGAACTCCGTTGTCTGACCAAAGCGGGCTTCCAGCGCCGTCGACAATGTCTGGAATTCTTCCTGGGTTACCTGGCCCGCTTTCATCATCGATAATGCGAGACGCAGCGAACCCAGCGGGCCTTTGATATCATGTGAGACCAATGAAAAAAGCTTATCCTTTACGCGGTTCACTTCTTCCAGCCGCTCGCTTTTGTTCTGGATTTCCAATGTCCTCAGTTTGACCTCAACTTCGAGGCGTTCCCTTTCACGTTCGCGCATCTGGAGTTCAAGCTCCTTGGCGTGTTCGTTCTCCCGCGCCATCTGGTTCCAGCGATCGCCCAACGCAAATGTGATGAACAGCATCTGCAGTACGCATCCGATCATCAGTCCGGTGTAGTTGGTGCTGAGATAGCCGGGGGCAAAACCAAGATTGCTGATGGCGAAAAGTGCCGTCGCCAGCAGGATTGTGATCCAGGCCATCAGGTAGTAACGCGCCGGTTTATAGCGGGAGTACAGACAATAGCCCGCTGACGTAAGCGTGAGCGCACAATGAATCAGCACGAAGTAATGGTGATAGACAAAAGGTATCGATGGATAGAAGATCACCATGATCAGCGCCGCGGCCACGTCCAGGATCATGTTCACGAGTACCAGCCTGTCCAGCAGCGGGCTGAAGTGCCGGAGGTTTAGAAAAGCCCTTGTCAGCAGCCCGGAAAATACAATGAACAGTGGCGCCGTGAAAATGGTGTCGATATCGTTGAGCCAGGTCATGGAGGGGAAAAGATACAGGTATGTATATCCCTGGAACAACGCAACGGCATTGGTCATTGCCAGCAATGCCAGCACATAATAAAAAGTGATCTTATCCCGGATCGAAAAAAACAAAAACAACTGGTAGAGGATCATGATGAGCATCGCCCCATAGAACAGCCCGTTGAACACTTCGATATTAAAATAGGTCTTGAAGAAGCGTTCACGCTCCCAGAATGTGATGGGAAGCTGTACAGAGGAATTCGTTTTGATGCGGAGGTAATACGTTTTCGATGCGTTGGCAGGAATATCACAAACAAAGACCGGGTGACGGTGCTCGATCTCGCGCGCCGTTACGGCAAAATGATCGCCTGATTCATGCCGGATCCATTGCGACGAATCGTCCTGTTCGTAAAGCTCAACGATATCAAGCGGGGCAAAGGTGACGTCCAGCAACCAGTCTTCTATGGAAGAACGGTTATGGACTTCCAGTTTAAACCAGTAAACACTTTCATCAAACCCGAAACTTGGTGCACGGTCGGTATCATGGGGAATGAACTGAATTGACTGCGCCGCGTTGATATCAAGTTTTCCCCGAACATCACGCCAGTATTGCACCGCGCCCTGGACGTCCACGCGTCCTTCGTCGGTGAGGACGACCGGTTGCGCAAAAAGCCGCACACAGCAACTGAGGCATATGATCGTTAACAGGAATTTCATTGCAGTGTTATCTTGAACGCAGTAACTGCGCATACTCCTTCGCAAAATAAGTCAGGATAACATCGGCGCCGGCCCGTTTAATACTCAACAGGCTTTCTTTCATGACGCGTTCACCATCGAGCCACCCTTTCAGGGCTGCTGCCTTGATCATGGAGTATTCGCCGCTGACATTATACGCCGCTACAGGCAGTGAAGTATGATCCTTCAGTAACCTGATAATATCGAGGTAGGCCAGTGCCGGCTTCACCATCAGGAAATCGGCACCTTCCCTGGTGTCCAGTTCTGCTTCGATCAGCGCTTCACGGCTATTGGCCGGGTTCATCTGGTAGGTCTTCTTGTCGCCAAACTTCGGCGCCGAATCCAGCGCATCGCGGAACGGGTTGTAAAAGCCGCTGGCATACTTAGCCGTGTAGCTCATGATCGAAACGTCGCTGAAGCCGTTCTTGTCTAGTACGTTTCTCAGGTAACCCACGCGACCATCCATCATGTCCGATGGGCCGATAATGTCGATACCGGTTTCAGCCTGCGCCAATGCCATTTTGCCCAGGATCTCCAGGGTTTCGTCATTCAGTATTTTTCCGTCTTTTACAAGTCCGTCGTGGCCATCCGAACTGTAAGGGTCCATCGCCACGTCGGTCATAATACAGGCCTCGGGGAAACGCGCCTTGATATCTTTGAGCGCGCGGAGATAGAAGAAAGCCGGGTCATAACTTTTTGTTGCCCGTGCGTCCTTGTGATGGTCCTCGACGGCGGGGAAAATATCGAAAGCCTTCACACCAAGCGAGAGGCAGGTTTCCACTTCCTTCAGCATAAGATCTGCGGAGAGCCGGAAAATGCCGGGCATGGAGGTTACTTCCACTTTTTGATTCGAGCCATCGATCAGGAACAACGGAAAAATAAGGTCGTCAGCCGTAACTTTTGTTTCCTCCACCATGGCCCGGATTGCTTCACTTTTACGGTTCCTGCGTGGCCTTCTGGTCAGTGATGAATATGACATAATGTTTTACTTCCTTTCAAACGATATACTCTAACGTTTACTAAGCGCAATGCGTATACTTCTCTTTAATGAATAAAGAAAGCGTCTGCCAATGCAATTACGATAATCGCCGCTATCGTAACAAAAAAAAGCAAAAAAGTCGCGATGACAGACTTCAGGATTGTTTTCCACCAGGCTTGCCGGTACAGGTAATGGAGTGAGAACCCCACGTAAAGAACGATAGACAATGCGGCCAGTCGCCTTACATTTTCGAGGGAAATGGAGAAAAGGAAAGGCAGCAACATCAGGATGGCAAACAGGACGTAGACAAAGGTCTGGAGGTGCAGGGTATATACCACGTGATCCACGTAGTACGATTTTCTTCGGATGTAAATCAGCTTGAAGACCAGCGCGTACACGGGCAGGAGAAAAAAAGTAATGTATTTCAGGTTGGTGAACACCATATCGATACCGGCGTTCAGCTTGGCGACCTGCTGCCTGTTCTCGCGCATATTGTTTCTGAGCTCACGCACGGTGATAGAATCTTCGCGATTGGCGAGTTTGATCGTGACCGTGTCCGCGAGCGACGACAGCTGGACAGTATCAAGCCCTTCAAACATCCTGTCGCCCCTGACCATTGACTTCTTCATCGTATCGCCATACCGGTGATAGAAATAGCTGTTGGCGATCATAAAGACGATCGTAATGAAAAAGAACAACCTTAAGGGATGTATATACCGCACGCGTCTGCCCTCCCAGTATTCCTTCGTGAGGAATCCCGGCCTGGTGAACAAGGGGATAAGACTTCTGAAGAACTTAGAATCGAAGTGCAGGTAGTCGGCTATAAAATGCCCTACCAGGTGGAAAAAATTCTCCCTTGTCTCAATATTTTCCTGGCCACAGTTCTGACAGAATTTACCCAACACTTCGCTTCCGCAGTTCAGACAGTTTGTCTCCTGACGGTATTTTTTATGGCTCATATGCGAAATGGCTTAGCGGGCCAAAGGTAACGCTTCCACAAGATCAAAAAAATGTCAACCTTGCCTGCTTTGAATATTTCAAGAACCCCGGATTTATGAAACGCCGAAAATATAGCAGGCTTTTATACGCGTTCCTCGCGTTATTCGTCATGATGAATGTCGTGGCGTACATGCATGCCTACAAGTTTACCCACTTTACCACGGAGGCGGTACCCCGGACAAAAGATCCCAAGGCGCTGTCTGTTTTGAACAAACTGAAAGTGCTGGCAACCGGTGTGGATAATCCGAAGCCAAAGCATACCCGTTTGCCGCTACAGCCTTTCAATACCATCATCGTTAACAGCACAAAACGCCTTGAATGCTGGAGCATCCAGGTACCTGGTGCGAAAGGAACCGTGATCCTGTTTCATGGGTACAGCGGCGAAAAATCTTCACTCCTGACCCGGGCCGATAAGTTCCTGGCGCAGGGTTATAACACTTTTCTGGTCGACTTTACCGGGTCTGGTGGCTCTGAAGGCAGCACTACGTCTGTAGGGTATCATGAAGGTATCGAGGTGCGCGACTGCTTTGAATATGTGCGTCAGACCGGAGAACAGAATATTTTTCTGTTCGGCACTTCCATGGGCGCGGCAGCCATCCTGAAAGCCATCGATGATTACAGTATCGCCCCGCAGGCAATTATCATGGAATGCCCCTTCGGTTCTTTGTACACCACCGTGTGCAACCGCTTCCGGCTGATGGGTGTACCAACGTTTCCCATGGCGGGATTACTGGCATTCTGGGGCGGCGCGCAAAACGGTTACTGGGCATTTTCCCATAATCCAAAAGCGTATGCGGCCTCCGTTACCTGCCCCGCGCTATTGCTTTTTGGCGAGCAGGACAACCGCGTGAGCCGGGAAGAAACTGACGCAATCTATGCAGCACTGAAAGGAACCAAGGTATTGAAAACATATCCGGAGGAGGGTCATGATATTTTTACAACCCGCAACCAGGATGAATGGGCGAGCGACGTATCAGCTTTTTTAAGGACGCTTCCTCAGCCCTGATACTTATCGACGATATGCTGGCTGATCACTTTGTAGATCTCCGCCACAGTTTCGTCATCCTGCAGGAATTCCATGTGATGGTCCAGTATCTCCAGGTCGCCCCGCCGTGCCGGGCCGGTTTGCGCAAGCCCGGGACCTATGGCCAGTGCCTTGTTGATCGTTTCTGATATCAGTGGCTTTAGTATCTCCAGGCTCATACCTTGTTTGTCGAGCAGGTCACCTGCAATGGTCAGCATATGCGTGGTGAAGTTCGAGGCAAACACGGCCGCGATATGCAATACCCTGCGATCCGCAGAAGAAACCTTCAGCACTTTTTTACTAATGGCCTTTGCAAGCTGGAGGACAACGGATTCCGTAACATTATTTTCACTCTCGATTAATAATGGCACATCGCTGAAATCCACCTTCTTTCCTTTGCTAAAGGTTTGCAAGGGATAAAATACACCAATGTTTGGCGTTCCTGAAAAGCCCAACACGCTCATTGGCTGGCTCCCGGAAGTGTGCAACAGAATGGCGTCTTGCGGCAGAATAATTTCTCTGGCAATTTCACTGATAACATCGTCGGAGACAGCGATGATAAAAATTCCGGATGGGCTATCGGAAAAGTCGAGCGTCGACTTGACATCGGCCTGGTACAAACGGCCCACCAGGTCGGCAGCATGCAATGCGTCGCGGCTGTAAACTTCCCGGACGCCATAGTCCGTATTGTCCAGCGCGGGTGCGAGGTGCCACGCCAGGTTTCCAGCACCGATAAACGATACGTTGAACGATCTCATGAGGGAAACAGAGTTTGCATCTTAAGTGACTTTTATGCCTTTCACAATACGGTCCTTGCCGCTGAGATCTTTGATGACGGACACACCTGAAAAGCCGGCATCGCGAAACACTATCGCTACGTCGTTTCCGAACCGTTCATTGATCTCAACGAAAATCATTCCACCGGCACACAGACTTTTCCGGGCATGATCAACAATCCTCCTGTAAAACAACAACGGATCATCATTGGAAACAAACAACGCCTGGTCAGGTTCATATTGCACCACGCGCTTTGCCATGGTACCTTTTTCTTCTCGCGCGATGTACGGCGGGTTGCTCACGACAACATCCAGGCCGGTCACCGGTAAGGCTTCGGAAAGCACATCGTTTTTGAAAAACCGCACGTCGGCATGGAGGCGCACCGCATTCATGTGTGCAACGTTCAACGCCTCCTCGCTGATATCGGTCGCGTAAACTTCAAGATCGTTTCGGGCTAGCTTCAACGTAACGGGAATACATCCACTACCGGTTCCAATGTCGATTACCTTTAAGCCGGTCTTTTGCGAAGGGATTTCGTTCAATACTTCGCGCACCAGTTCTTCGGTTTCCGGTCGTGGTATCAGCACATCCCGGTTCACCACGAATGTGCGCTCATAAAACACCGCTTCGCCAAGCACATACTGCACCGGTTCGTGTGCGTTCAAACGCCGGGCAATTTCTCCCAGCCGATGCTGCTGCGCTTCGCTCAACGGAAGGTGTTTTCCAGCCATGACGTCCGTCCTGGTCACGGAGAACAATGCTTCGAAAACAAGGAAAGCCACGCTCCGGGTATCATCGGCATCATCCGTTGTATTGATTTGCCGTATGAAATCCTCAAACAAGGCTTTGGAATTCTTCATGATTTATAATCTTTGCAATATTACGGAATGACAAAACACGATCACCACGAAGAAGAACTTTTCATGCGGCGGGCGCTGGCGCTGGCGGAACGTGGTGCAGGACATGTGAGCCCCAATCCGATGGTAGGGTGTGTCATCGTCCATGATAACCGTATTATCGGAGAAGGATGGCACAAGGTGTATGGCGGTCCGCACGCAGAAGTAAACGCGATTACTAACGTAAAGGAAAAAGCGTTACTGCCGGAAAGTACGGTATATGTGACCCTGGAACCATGTTCGCACTTTGGTAAGACACCGCCGTGTGCCGATATGCTGATTTATGAAAAGGTCAAAAGGGTTGTTGTGGCAAACCTCGACAGTAACCCGTTGGTGGGCGGAAAGGGCTTACAAAAACTTCGCGCGGCAGGCATCGAAGTCGTAACGGGAATATGCGAAGCAGCGGGACGTGCCATGAACAAGCGCTTCTTTACCTTCATGGAGAAACAACGGCCTTACATCATTCTTAAGTGGGCGGAAACAGCTGATGGATTCGTTGCACGCGAAAATTACGATTCGAAATGGATCAGCAGCATCGGTGCCCGACAGGTAGTCCACCGGTGGCGCGCCGAAGAGGACGCCATCCTGGTCGGCATGCGTACGGCACAGCATGACAACCCCCGGTTGAATGTACGGGACTGGACCGGGCGCAATCCGGTGAGGATCGTGATCGACCGGTTTCTGCGACTCGACAAGTCTCTTCACCTCTTCGATGGTATGCAGCGAACCCTCTGCTACAATGTTCTCAAACATGAAGAAGATGACAACCTTTCCCTCGTTCGTATCAATGACGGATCCTTCCTGCCGGAACTGCTGCACCATCTTTTCAGCGTGAATATTCAGTCGGTGATCGTTGAAGGTGGCGCGCATACCTTAACCACTTTTATTGAAAGTGGTATGTGGGACGAAGCACGGATTTTTCAATCGAAAAAAGTTTTCCTCCGCGGGATAAAAGCGCCGGCAATTACGGGCCGACTTGCGACATCTGAAACACTGGACGGAGATGTGTTGAACATCTATTACCCTGAATAGCGACGATCAGTTATCGAAAAAAACAATCGCCGTTACGCCCGGAAGGAACACTCGTGAATAAAACTCATGACCAGTGGATTTGGCCTTTCGGGCGTGCTGTCGAGTGGCGGCTGAAACAGTGTACCCTTGAAAAAGCGGTGTGTTTTCAATTCCAGCGCGCGTACCTCCCCGTCTGGTGAAAAGGCGGTGAGTACCATCGGATAGTGATTCAATGATTTCTGGAACAGGGGATTGATGCCATAGCTGCAATTGAAGTGCCCAGTAATTTTTGTGGTCTGCAAAACCTTGTACAACCACGAATCGAGATCGGTGATGTGTACTTCTTCCTGCTGGCCCCTGAGTGAGCAGCTCAACTTTGAAATGACGAGTTGCTGAACACCCGGTTCGCTTTCTTCATGACCGGCATGCCTGAACCCCAGTACGTTCCTGGCATACTCGACGACCATATACTGAAACCCGCCACAGGTTCCCAGCGCCGGGAGGTTGTTTTCACGTGCCCAACGGATCGCGGCGTACACATTATCGTCGTTCCGGTAAGGAGAGCCTGGTGTAAACCAGAATCCCTCGTACGTGTGGGTGGCCAGGAATGATTGCGTAATTGTTTCCGTGGGAAGCCACGTCGCCTCCACGGGTGTCTTGAAGTGCGCCCGGCAGTGTTCAATGCTATGGTTCAAGGCAACATGCGTGTGCTTATTTTCATTGAAATCACCAACCAGACCGAGTTGAATACGTTTCATTGATTAATTTTAACGTTAACTGCGTGCGTCCACACAATTAAGGAATTATATGCCTATCGAAAAAGTTATTATTGCTGAAAAGCTCGGCCAGTTCACCGATCCCTGGAATCCGCGGATCATTGGTGAGCTTAACGGACAGCATGTCAAGGCGGTGAAACTGAAAGGAGAATTCGTCTGGCATCACCATGACAACGAAGATGAAATGTTCCTGGTGATCAAAGGCACCCTGGCGATGGCCTTCCGCGACCGGACGGTAGTCGTTCAACCGGGGGAGTTCATCATTGTGCCCCGCGGCGTAGAACACAAGCCTGTCGCGTCCGAAGAAACCGAGATCTTATTATTCGAGCCAGCTTCGACGGTGAACACCGGAAACCTCGACAATGAGCGCACCAAAAAACAGCTCGAGAGAATTTAACGTTAAAAGAAACCGAAACATGGCGGAAGAACTCATCCTGTCAACATCAGCTGATAAGCAGGAACGGTATAATGTACTCATTCCACAGATCGCAGCCCTGGTGGCTGATGAACAGGATATGATTGCAAACCTGTCGAATATCGCGGCGGCGCTGAAACAAACCATGAATTTTTTCTGGGTCGGGTTTTACCTCGTGAAAAATGACCAGCTGGTGCTGGGCCCATTCCAGGGTCCCATCGCATGCACGCGGATCGGTTATGGAAGAGGCGTTTGCGGTACTGCGTGGAAAGAGAAAAAGACGATCATTGTTCCCGACGTGGAACAGTTCCCCGGGCATATTGCCTGCAGCTCCGCGTCGCGGTCCGAGATTGTATTGCCCGCGCTGAAGAACGGCACAGTAACGATGGTGCTGGATGTCGATAGCGACCGCCCAAACGACTTCGACGAGACGGATGCACATGCCCTCGAAAGAATCATGCGGATCATCGAAAATATGGAGGTCGAGACAGCATGAATCACAACGAGCTGATCTCCTTCTACACCACGCGCCGCGACACCTTTGCAGCATCGCTATCAGCCGTCAGAAAAAAAATCAACGCAGTATCCAACCTTCGGCTGCTGTGTGCCCTTGTTTTCATCGGACTGATCTATTATTCCTTCACGCTGAACCTTTACCTGCTCGTTGGACTGGTCCCAGTGGTCATCGTATTTACGATATTAATTCAGCAACACGGGCGGTTGTTTCGTGAGAAAACACATCTTGAGAACCTGGTGACAATCAACACCCGCGAAGCGAAAGCATTGAAGGGTGATTTCAGCGACTTCGATACAGGAGCGGTCTTTAAAGACCCGCATCATCCCTATTCGCACGATCTCGATATTTTCGGCGAACGCTCGCTGTTCCAGTTTACGAACCGGTGCAATACGCTGTTCGGTAAGCAGAAATTTGCCGATGGCCTTTGTCAACCGCTCGCATCAAAACAAACGATCCAGGAACATCAGCGTGCGATCCGCGAACTGCAAGGAAGGGCCGACTTCCGGCAGCAGATCGAGGCGGCAGGTCTTGAAATGGAAGAGCAACCCGGCGACCGGAAACAACTCCTATCCTGGATTCACCAGCCTACATTCCTGTACCCTAAACCCTTTTACCGGTACGCGCTGTTAATAATGCCTGTGCTGACCGTCGGATCAGTTGCCGGCGCGGTTTTTATCAGCCATTTGAAAATGGTCGCGGTATTCCTGGCGGCCGCACAATGGGGTGTGCTGGCCTTGAACCTTAAAAAGGTCAACCAGTTTCACGATTTCATCAGCCGTAAAAAAAATATTCTTGAGAAGTATGCGCACCTGCTGTTCTTCCTGCAGGAAGAAAAATTTTCATCCATGATGATGGCGGATATCGCCCGAAAGGCTGACGAAGCGGATAAAAAAGTAAAGTCGCTGGCATCCTTGGTCAGTGCCCTGAACGCCAGGCTGAACTCGCTGACCAATCTTTTTGTCAACAGCTTATTGCTGTATGATTTGCAATGTGTTTACCGGCTGGAAAAGTGGAAGGAGGAAAATGCGGGTAACCTGATCGCATGGCTGGATGCTATCCGCGATACAGAAGTATTGTGCAGCTGGGGAACGTTTGCTTTTAACCACCCGGAGTTTACTGATGCCGGCATAAACGATGACCTGACGATCAGCGCCCTGCAACTGGGGCACCCGCTGATCCCTGCCGCGGAACGCGTAGACAACGACCTTTACGCGGGAAAGAAGTCGTCGATACTGATCATTACCGGCGCTAATATGGCTGGAAAAAGTACGTTTCTCCGTACCCTCGGCATCAATGTGGTGCTCGCCCTGAACGGTGCACCCGTGAGCGCTGAAAAATTCGACTGTCCCATCATTCACCTGCGCACCGGCATGCGTACAGCCGACTCGTTGAAAGACCACCAGTCGTATTTCTATGCAGAGCTGGACCGTTTAAAATCCATCATGGATGAACTGCGCAGCGACAAACCCTTGCTGATCCTGCTGGACGAGATCCTGAAAGGCACAAACTCAACCGACAAACAGGCCGGTTCCATCGCGTTGGTGAAGCAGCTGATACCCCATCCCTGCCTGACGCTCATTGCCACACACGATCTTGCACTCGGCGAGCTGGCCAACGAGTTTCCGGAACAGGTTAGAAATTTTTGTTTTGAACCTACTATCGAGAATGACCAGCTTTCTTTCGATTACAAACTGAAGCCGGGACTCGCTCAGAAAATGAATGCGACCTTTCTCATGAAGAAAATGGGCATCATTCCAAAGTAACACGGACTATCTTTCATTGTCGAATCGCAGCATGATGTTGTAGGATTCAACGTTCTGCAGGATTACTTCCGGTTCACCAGTACCATCCAGGTTACCGCGGACAATGGCGCGTGAACCATCTTCAAGATCGGGCTCCGTCCAGTAAATTTTTCCATTGCCACGATCCACGGCGATACCATCTGCACGACCAATGCCATCCTCATCATCAAAAAAGGTGCGCACGGTCTGCGCCGAAATACTTCCTGCACTGATCACTCCCAACCCTTCATCTGCCCAATACACGCTATTGGTGGGCCTGTCAATGAAAACACCGGATGGATTCTGCAGCGTATAGCCGCGGTTAAAATAGGGCGTGGGCGCGCCGGTTCCGTCCAGCCTTCCCAACCAGATCGCCGCGTACGTCTGGAGGTCGGAGAATACAAGCAGGTTGTTCGTGGGGTCAACGGCCAGTCCGTAGCAATACGAAATAACTTTCGTCTTGGTATAAAGTGTATCAGGTACTGCTGCACCATCCACTGTTCCCGTCATGATATACCCGCTTCCCGAGTTGGCCCAGTATAAATTGTTTTTGATCGGATCAACGGCGACGGCCGTGGGTTCTGATACACCATCCGATTCATCGTACAATACTTCGGGCGAGCCAGATCCGTCCAGGTTCATGCGAAGGATCCGGTTGTTCAGTTCCTCCACCGCATAGATCCAGCCACCGGCGACGTCCAGGGCAATTCCCGCCACGGTGTCCAGTCCATCTCCTTCATCAAAGAGCGTGGTAAAGGTTCCGGGTGAATTCAAATCGATTACACCGATCCGCTTCCCGGAGTAATCTGCAAAATAAAGATGCGTGGCCTTGGGATACACAGGATCACCTTCAGGACCGCAGGACTGAAGCACCAACGTTATCGAAAAAACCAGAATGGAAAGCCTTGAGAATTTCATGCGTAAATAGATATAACAGTTGATGATTTTGAATTTTTTATGCCGGGATTTTGCAAAGCTGTGACAACACCTGAACAGCAACGTCGATTTCTTCCGGTTTGTTGTACTTGCTAAACGAAAACCTGACTGCGCCCCGTTTGGATTGCGGATAGAGCGCACCCAAAACGTGCGATCCCTGGACCGCGCCGCTGGAGCATGCACTGCCTCCCGACGCCGATATACCTTTCAGGTCGAGATTGAATAAGATCATATCATTTTCGTCGGTTTCCGGCAGACTGACATTCAGCACCGTATATAAACTTCTGTCCGGGTTATCCGAAGCGCCGTTGAACGAAACACCCGGTATAGCTTCCTTCAGTTTGACGATCATCCGGGTTTTCAACTCCTGAATGTAGCGGGCATGACTGTCCATGTCGCGGTAAGCGATTTCCAGTGCCTTGGCCAGACCGATGATACCATACACATTCTCGGTTCCTCCGCGCATATTCCGTTCCTGCGCGCCGCCATGCACAAACGGCTGGATCTTTTTATCCTTCCGGATAAACATGAACCCGGCGCCTTTCGGACCATGAAATTTGTGCGCTGCGGCGGTCATACCGTGAACAAGCAGTTTACTGAGATCATGACGATAGTGCCCTACCGTCTGCACCGTGTCGGAGTGAAAGTACGCCTGGTGATCCCGGCACAATTCCGCTGTACGCCGGATGTCCAGGATATTTCCGATCTCGTTGTTAGCATGCATCAGCGATACCAGCGCATGGGGCGATGCTTTCAGCAATTCCTCCAGGTGACCCATGTCAACATGCCCGTTTTCGTCAAGATTCACCATTTTGAGGGTAACGCGACCCTGTTTAGCAAGATTCTCAAGCGTATGTTCCACGGCATGGTGCTCAATCGGTGAAGAAATCACGTTTTCTATGCCGTACGTCACAACGCTGCTGGTCAATATTGCATTATCGGCTTCGGTGCCGCCCGAGGTAAAGATGATCTCACCGGGCGTACAGTTTAAAAGTTCAGCTATTTTTTTCCGGGAAGACTCAATGGCAGACCTGACCTTCCGGCCATCGGCATGCGTGGATGACGGGTTACCGAAATCCTCCAGCATAAAAGGCTTCATTGCTTCAAATACTTCAGGATCAAGGGGTGTAGTTGCCGCATTATCCAAATAAACACGCATGGTCTTGTCAATTCGGGTGCAAAGTTAGCAGGAAAGCTGAAATCTAAACCAGCGGGCGTCTTTTCAGGGAACCGCGATACCGGCCAGGTTGGATGACCGCCTAATGGTGATCGGCAGGCTTCTCCGAGATGATCTCCTTGATGTCCGAAATGATCTTTTTTGCCAGGTGATCAGCTTTTATTTCCATATCGGATTCTGCATATATCCGGATGATGGGCTCCGTATTGGATTTCCGCAAATGAACCCACTCCTTGTCAAACTCGATCTTGACGCCATCAACAGTATTGACAGGCTGTTTCCTGTATTTTTGCATCACCCCTTCCAGCACCTTGTCGACGTCGATATCAGCCGTGAGCTCGATCTTGTTTTTGGAGATGACATAGTCAGGATACGAAGCGCGCAGGCGCGATATTGAGAGCCCGGTTTTGGCAAGATGCGATAAAAACAAGGCGACACCGACCAGCGCGTCGCGTCCATAGTGCAGGTCAGGGTAGATAACACCCCCGTTGCCTTCGCCGCCGATCACGGCATTGCGCGATTTCATCAGTGCAACCACATTTACCTCACCGACAGCCGCTGCAAAATATTCACCGCCCGCCTTTTCCGTAACATCGCGCAAGGCGCGGGTGGAAGAAAGATTGGAAACGGTATTTCCTTTCCGGCCGGCATTGAGTACATAGTCAGCCACGGCTACGAGTGTATACTCCTCGCCAAAGGGTGTACCGTCTTCAGAAATGAAAGCCAGCCTGTCGACGTCAGGATCGACCACGATGCCCAGGTCGTATTTTCCTTTTTTGATTTCGCGGCAGATATCGGTGAGATTTTCCGGTAACGGTTCCGGGTTATGGGGAAAATGGCCGGTCGGGTTACAGTACAATTCCTTCACGGTGACACCCAACGACTTCAACAGCAAAGGAATCGCAATGCCGCCCGTAGAATTCACGGCATCGACAACAACTTTGAACCCGGCCGCTTTTATGGCATCCACATCGACGAGGGGCAAGGCCAGGATCATGTCGACGTGCTTTTGAAGATAGCTGTCGTTCACTTCATACCGGCCCAGCTTTGTAACCGGTGCGAAATCAAAATCACCGGCGGCTGCGAGCTTCAAAACTTCCTCTCCGTCATCGCCGGAAATAAACTCTCCTTTTTCATTGAGAAGCTTCAACGCGTTCCATTGCGCCGGATTGTGACTGGCTGTGAGAATGATGCCACCGGAAGCGTTTTCCAGAGGCACAGCGATTTCCACCGTGGGCGTCGTCGACAAGCCCAGATCAATCACGTCAATACCAAGCCCCCGAAGGGTCGCGACGACCAGGGCGTTCACCATCTCCCCTGATATCCGCGCATCACGGCCGATCACCACCCTCGCCGACTCTTTATTTTTCTTCAGCCACGTTCCGAAGGCCGCTGAAAATTTTACGATGTCGAGTGGCGTGAGGTTGTCGCCCGGTTTTCCGCCAATCGTACCCCGAATGCCGGATATGGATTTAATTAAAGTCACAGTTCGCCGCAGTTGATGAGGGGCAAAGATAAAAAGTTTATGACATCGCGGTCTTTTAAATAAGAAAGGGAACATACCCCGACATCGCACAGATTTTGCGACTTTTGCCCGGATAGACAGTCCCAGGATTACGTCATGAAAAAAATAACTTCTACTCCCGACCCGAACCGTGCAGCCAAGCTGGAAGCTTTCGACCGCCTGCTTACCATTATGGATGAGCTTCGTGAAAATTGTCCCTGGGACAAAAAGCAAACGCTGGAAACACTGCGCCACCTGACGATCGAAGAAACCTATGAGCTTTCGGATGCCATCCTCGAGGGCGACCTGAACGAAGTGCGTAAAGAGCTGGGAGACCTGATGTTGCACCTTGTATTTTATGCGCGGATTGCTTCAGAGCAGAAAGCCTTTGATATCGCCGCTGTGCTGAACGGCATCAGTGACAAACTGATCGAACGCCATCCGCATATTTACGGTGATGTTGAAGCGAATGACGAAGAAACGGTGAAAGCCAACTGGGAAAAGATTAAACTGAAAACCGGCAACAAGTCCGTGCTGGAAGGCGTTCCACAGTCGCTGCCCGCGATGGTGAAAGCCGTTCGCATCCAGGATAAGGCACGCGGCGTAGGTTTCGACTGGGAGAAAAAAGAGCAGGTCTGGCAAAAAGTCGAAGAAGAAATGCAGGAATTTAAAAATGAATTCAATGCATCGTCACCGGAGGCGATCGACCAGGAAAAAGCACTTGCTGAGTTTGGCGATCTCCTGTTTTCGCTGGTGAACTATGCCCGGTTTATCAACATCGACCCGGAAGAAGCGCTGGAGCGAACCAACAAAAAGTTCATCAAACGTTTTCAATACCTTGAATCAGCGTCCGCCAGCGACGGAAAGCAAATGGGTTCGATGACCCTTGACGAAATGGACGTGTACTGGGAACGCGCCAAGAAACTCCGCTGAATTTTCAGGCACACTATACTTCGTGCTGAATTGATTAATTTCAGTTTTCAAAATACCATCTGGCGAGCCGATGAATAAGAATCTGCTATTCTACCTGATCACGATCGTGGTCTTCGGCTCCGTCATGTACGGTATTACCCGGATGGGTGAACGGCTGGAAACAGGCAAAAGCCGGGAAGTTGCACGGGAGGTAATCCAGTCGCACGAAAATGCCGACGCTTTCCAGCTCTTCGGCGAATCGTTCCATCATAATCTTGTTCATCCGCTGGCCGTGCTGATCCTCCAGATCATCGCGATCATTTTCGTGGCAAGGATCTTTGGCTTTATTTTCAATAAAGTAGGGCAACCGACGGTCATTGGCGAGATCATCGCCGGCATTGTCTTGGGACCTTCCGTCGTCGGGCTTTTTTTCCCGGAGGTTTCGTACTTTCTGTTTCCGCCCGGCGCGATGGCAAATCTCCAGTTTCTCAGCCAGGTCGGATTAATACTGTTCATGTTTGTGATCGGCATGGAGCTGGATCTGAAAGTATTAAAGCACCAGGCCCACGACGCCGTGGTGATCAGTCATGCCAGCATCATCATCCCCTATTCCCTGGGAATGCTGCTGGCGTATTATCTCTATGCGGATTTTGCGCCGGACAACATTTCGTTTTTATCCTTCGCGCTGTTCATGGGCATTGCCATGAGCATTACCGCATTTCCGGTGTTGGCCCGCGTCATCCAGGAACGCGACCTCACCCACACGCGGCTGGGGATGATGGCGATAACCTGTGCCGCAGCAGATGATGTAACGGCGTGGTGCATCCTGGCAGCCGTGATCGCGATTGTAAAAGCCGGAACATTTGTCAGCGCGCTGTACACCATTGGCCTGGCTGTCGTGTATGTCTTGTTCATGGCGCTCGTGGTGCATCGTTTCCTGAAAAAACTGGGAAGCATTTACTCTGACCGCGAGACGATCAATAAAACCATTGTCGCCGTTGCCTTCTTCGTATTGCTGTCGTCGGCATACCTGGCGGAGATCATCGGCATTCACGCGCTCTTCGGGGCGTTTCTGGCGGGGGTGATCATGCCACCCAACTTCAATTTCAGGCAGATCATGATGGCAAAAATCGAAGATGTAAGCGTGGTGTTGCTGTTGCCGCTGTTCTTCGTTTTCACCGGCTTGCGCACCGAGATCGGTCTGCTGAATGACAGCCACCTCTGGATGGTATGCGGATGGATCGTTCTTACCGCTGTCGCAGGGAAATTCGGCGGGAGCACGCTGGCCGCGCGGATGGTTGGGCAATCGTGGAAAGAAAGTCTTTCCTTGGGTGCCCTGATGAACACACGCGGGCTCATGGAACTCATCGTACTCAACATCGGCTACGACCTGGGTGTACTGACACCGGAAGTATTCGCCATGATGGTGCTGATGGCACTCATCACGACCTTCATGACCGGCCCGGCGCTTGACCTGATCAACCGCATTTACCCGGAGCGCACGGGTGACCCGGTTGTAACCAAACGCTACAAAATACTGATCGCCTTCGGGCCGCCGCTGAAAGGAAAAAAGTTGCTGCGCCTGGCCGATCAGCTGACGCATGCAAAAAAAGAAGAGGTCGCTATTACCGCATTTCACCTTACCCCGAGTGCGGATATCAATCCAAAAGAAGCGAAGCAATATGAAAGCGAAAGTTTCCTCCTTGTAAAAAATGAAGCCGAAGCGCGTGGAATCCGAATTGAAACACTGTATCGCGCGACCAATGATATCAGCCATGAGATCACGAGCCAGGCCAACAAAGGCCAATACGACCTGCTTCTGGTCGGCGGATCGCGATCGCTGTTTTCCGATGATGTGCTGGGCGGAAAGGTGAAGAACTATCTCGAGGAAACGACCTGCGATGTGGGTGTTCTTATCGACAAGGATTTCGAGCGCGCGGATCAGATCCTGATATCACTGCAGGATCAGAACGACTTCTTCCTGATGGCACTCGCGGAGAAGTTCGTCACTAATAACAATGCGAAGGTCGTGCTGCACGATCCCAATCGTTTACTAACAACCAACCCAAAATTCATTTCTGCGGTAGAGCGATTTTTCATGGAACTGTCGGGAAGCATCTCCGTGTATGCGAGCCACCAGTTAAGCCCGGAATATCTCAAAACGTTTGGACTGGTGGTAACCAGTTACGATCACTGGAAAGACCTGACCCGGCGTAAGGCGTCCTGGATCGTGGACGCGCCATCGGCTTTGATTTTCAAGTCGCGTGTTTCCTGAACACCTTTTTTTTACACGCAACCGGATTTCTAAGGGGTTCTGTTCAGCGACTGACTTCTCCGCGACACGTTCCGGCATAGTACCGGACACTCCACTACGGCCGGCCGCTAATCGCCTGAGAATAAATTACAATCGATGTCGATCCTGCTCGTTTTAACATTTTTTTGTGGCTCACGCCGGCATCGTTTCTCCGTGCGTTTTTGAAGTTTTGGAATTCGCTTCAAAAACTTGCATGCATGTTCTAACCCGCGCATTACAACGGTGCGGCCGGGACGTGCACGATAGTTTTGGGGTTGTGAAGACTCCTGTGAGTAAAAGGATAAGGCAGATTATTCGCGAACTGATCATTGGGCGCGGAACGTACATCGAGTCGTACAGCGAGTTCAGGCAGGTGATGTTGTCGGGCAACTTCGCCTTGATCGGCATCCTCGTCTGCATCATTTACGCGATCTTCGGACTGATCCTCCAGAATTATGCCACCCTGGTGGTATTTGCCGTTTCCATTTCGTTTCTGACGTTTTCATTATACATCCATCGCAAAGGCGATCATACCCTGGCTCATTACTTCCTGCTGGGGACGATCAATATTACAGTCTACCTGATGGCCAGCAGCGAACCTTCGGGAACAGGCGCATTTTTATTTTTCCTTGTCAATGCCGTGGGGGCCTTTTCTATCTTCAGCTACCGGCAGCGCATCTCCGCCTTTTTATTTTCCGTGTTTACCTATGTCCTTTTTGCGCTGGCCTACTTCGTCGAGTTCAGCTTTCTTCCGCAGCGTATCTATTCGGAGGACCTGATGTTGCTAAAACTGATTATCAACTTCAGTGTTTCGTTTCCGTGTGCCACCATGGGAGTATACCTCCTCATCAGCCTGAACCACTACAACGACCTGCAGCTGGTCAAAAGCAATGCGCAGTTACTGAAGACAAACTCGGAACTGGACCGGTTCGTATACAGTACGTCGCACGACCTGCGGGCGCCTTTGACGTCGATCATGGGACTTTTGAATATCATCGGCCGAAGTGATGATGAACGGGAAAGCAAAAAGTATCTGGCGATGATGAAGGACCGCATTTACTCGCTGGACAAATTCATTAAAGATATTACCGACTACTCCCGCAATAACCGCCAGGAGATCCTGCAGGAAAAGATCAACCTCGCGGCCATGGCCGAAGAAGTCTGGGAAAGCCTCAAGTTTACGCCGGAAGCAGAGAACATTGATTTCAAGATCGACATCGACCGGGACGCGGTAATCAATTCGGACCGCGGCCGCATGAGTATTATCATGAGCAACCTCATCTCGAATGCTATCCGTTACCACGACCCGCGGAAAAATAACAAATACATCAGGCTGAACTACCAGATGAACGGGCGGGTGTTCTACCTTAAGGTGGAGGATAACGGTCAGGGTATTGCACCGGAATACCACAATCGAATTTTTGAAATGTTCTACCGTGGCAACGAGCAATCCAAAGGTTCGGGGCTGGGACTGTATATTGTGAAGGAGGCGCTTGTCAAGCTATCGGGTTCCATTCACCTCGAATCGGCCCCCGGTGTCGGTTCAACCTTCATTGTCAAACTGCCCAAAAAGCTGGTAGGCCTGTCGGGGCACGCGCTGTACACCACCGAAAACGCGTAGCTTTCCTCCACAGGTTAAGCCTGTCCGGGTTTTGGAACCATCCGTGATTGCATCGGCCGTTTCAGGCGGCGTCTTCCTTTCCCTTTAACTAACAAGTGTTAACTCCTGATTAAAAATTTTGCCACCGCGACAAGCAACCGTGGAGTAATATTATCTTTGTCCCCTTATGGCAAACCAGGAAGACAATATTTTAAAGAATGTAATTGCCCATGCCAAGGAGTATGGCTTTATTTTTCCTTCAAGTGAGATTTATGACGGTCTCAGCGCGGTTTACGACTACGGTCAGAATGGCGCTGAACTGAAAAACAATATCAAATCGTACTGGTGGAAGTTTATGACGCTCCTCCACGATAACATTGTCGGCATCGATGCCGCGATCTTCATGCACCCGACCACCTGGAAAGCTTCCGGCCACGTCGACGCATTCAATGATCCGATGGTCGACAACAAGGATTCCAAAAAAAGGTATCGCGCCGATGTGCTCATCGAAGACGCAGTGTCGAAACTGGAGGAGAAGATCGAGAAAGAAGCTGAAAAGGCTGCAAAACGTTTCGGCGATACTTTCGACCGCGCCATGTTTCTGACCACAAATCCGCGCGTGCTGGAATATCAGAAAAAGATCGACGAGACCAACAAACGCCTCAAGGAAACCATGGGCAGCGGTGACATGGCGGGCATGAAACAACTGATCGTCGATCTCGATATTGTCGATCCTGTGTCCGGCACAAAAAACTGGACGGATGTACGGCAGTTTAACCTGATGTTTTCTACCGAGATCGGGTCGCTTGCGGAAGATGCCAGCAAGATCTATCTCAGGCCGGAAACCGCGCAAGGTATTTTTGTGAACTTCCTGAACGTACAGAAGACCGGAAGGATGAAGATTCCTTTCGGAATTGCGCAGATTGGCAAAGCTTTCCGGAATGAGATCGTTGCACGGCAATTCATTTTCCGCATGCGGGAATTCGAACAGATGGAAATGCAGTTCTTCATCAAACCCGGTGAGGAAATGAAGTGGTACGAATACTGGAAGGAAAAGCGCATGAAATGGCATCAGACACTGGGCCTCGGAAATGACAACTACCGGTTCCACGATCACCTTAACCTCGCCCATTATGCGAATGCCGCGTGCGATATCCAGTTCAACTTTCCCATGGGCTTCAAGGAACTTGAAGGTATTCACTCGCGTACGGATTTTGACTTGAAGAGCCATGAAAAATACTCCGGCAAAAAGCTGCAGTATTTCGACCCGGACGATAATCAGAGCTTTATCCCTTATGTAGTCGAAACTTCAGTAGGCCTCGACCGGATGTTCCTTGCCGTTCTTTCAAAATCATACCGTGAGGAAAAACTGGAAGACGGCAGCGATCGCGTTGTACTGCGCATTCCCCCGCCGCTGGCGCCGAATAAAGTAGCCATCCTTCCGCTTGTTAAAAAAGACGGCCTTCCCGAAAAAGCCCGCGCGATCATGGACGACCTGAAATACGACCTGCGCTGCTTCTATGAAGAAAAGGACGCCATCGGCAAACGTTACAGGCGGCAGGACGCGATCGGTACGCCATATTGTATCACCATCGATCACCAGACGTTACAGGATAATACGGTAACCATCCGCGACCGTGATACCATGAAGCAGGAACGCGTGAATATCAGCGACGTAAAGAGCAGGCTGATCGATGCATGCTCCGTGAACAACCTGCTGCGCAGGATCTAAATGGAAATGCTGATTATTGCGGGACTGGTGCTTTTTATTGTTTACCGGTTCCGCCAGGCGTTTCGGGAGGGCTATCGCTACACGGGACGGAAGGCAGCACCTGTACGATCGGCCATGATGCCGGTCCCCCAGTCCTTCCGTGATATCCTGCAGAAATACTTTCGCTACTATCAGCAGCTGTCGCCGCCCGATAAAGCAAAGTTTGAACGCAAGCTGACCACGTTTATTTATGCGAAGCGATTTATCCCGCGAAACATCGACGTCGTCACCATCGAAATGAAAGTGCTTATTGCCGCCACTGCGGTACAGCTTACGTTCGGGCTGCCCCACGTATACCTTCAGCACTTCACCAAAATCCTGGTATACCCTGACGATTACTACTCGTCCATCACAAAGCGTTTTCACAAAGGCGAAGTAAATCCCCGCTTTGGCATCATCGTCCTCTCGTGGCAAAGTTTTATCAACGGTTATATCCATCCCAACGACGCTGTGAACCTGGGACTGCATGAAATGGCGCATGCGCTCCGGCTGGAGAATCTTATCCGGAATGAAGCGTATAACTTTTTTGATGCCGCATTACTTGAGCAACTGGATATCCACGCCAGTCGCATCTGCGCCCGCATGCCCCGCGAAACAGATAGTTTCTTCCGCCCGTATGCCTGCACCAACGAACACGAGTTCTTCAGTGTGGCCGTGGAGAATTTCTTTGAGCGGCCGCAACAGTTTAAAGACGAGATCCCGGAGGTATATGACATCCTCAGCCGGCTCCTCCGACAAGACCCGTTAAGGTTGGCTATATCACAGTCGTGATCGCGTTGTGCCATAATATTGCTAAACTTGCGTCCTGAAAATGATTAACCGTGGAGTGGAACCAACTTCTTTCGTCGCAGCGATATGGTCAGAAAAACCAGGTGTCCGAACAATCGCGCAGTGCCTTTGAACAGGATTATGACCGTATTATCTTCTCTCATCCGTTCCGGCGCTTGCAGGATAAGACGCAGGTTCATCCGCTGCCGGAACATGATTTTGTTCATACCCGCCTGACCCATAGCCTGGAAGTATCCAGTGTAGGACGTTCATTGGGAAAACGCGTTGGCGAGACGATCCTTGGCCGGCACAAAAATCTCACAAACTTTTCGCTTTTTGATTTTGGCGCCATTGTAGCCGCCGCATCGCTGGCGCACGACCTTGGCAATCCGCCGTTCGGCCATGCGGGCGAAGATGCGATCTCCGATTTCTTTTCGGTTCACGACGCAGGGCTACGCTTCAGGGACCACGTAACCGAAGCACAATGGTCGGATCTTACCAAGTTTGAAGGCAATGCACAGGGCTTCAGGATTCTCAATAAAAATCAGTACGGCCTGAAGCTGACCTACGCCACGTTAGGTGCCTTTACCAAGTATCCCTGTCCTTCGTACTTCCCGGATCGCGACAAATCAAAACGCAGCCAGAAAAAATTCGGCTTCTTTGCGTCGGAACAGACCATATTCGCGGGGATCGCGGAGCAGTTGGAACTGCAGCAACAAGAAAAACACAGCTGGAACCGGCATCCCCTGGCGTTCCTGGTGGAAGCCGCCGACGACATTTGTTACAGCATCATCGACCTCGAAGATGGTTGCAGTCTTGGTCTCGTGGGTTACGAAGAGGCCAAAGATTTGTTCGTCGGTGTGATCTCAAAAAGCAGGTCAAAACTCGGCAAGCTCGAACACCTGACAAGCATGCCTGAAAAAATCGGATTTCTCCGCGCACTGGCAATCGGTGACCTGATGGAAGAATGTTCGTCACTTTTTCTGGATCACGAAGAAAGTATACTCGACGGCAAATTCGACCAGGCCCTTGCCGACCATTGTCCATCCAAAGAAGGCTTGAAGGAAATTATACGCGTCTCCGTGGAAAAATTTATCGCGCGCGGAAGGTAGTTGAGATCGAAGCGGCCGGACATGAAGTGCTTCCGGGGTTGCTGGAAGAATTCACCACAGCGGCCGCCTATGCACTGGAGCGGAAGTCATCCCGGAAATACGAAAACCTTCAGAAACTATTGCCCGCGGAAGTCGAGCATGCCGTAACATCGGCGCCCGGTGATTTTTACAGCATGCTGCGGCATATCGTCGATTTTGTTTCGGGACTCACTGACCGGAACGCGATCTCGCTCTACCGCCGCATTAAAGGGATGGGATTGTGAGCCAATGGGGTGGCGGTACCATATCCAATGTAAAAATACTTAGTTTTGGGGCGCCTGGAGGTACCCTCGAACAAACGCCGCAGTATGCTGCGGAAATTTAACACGTAAATACAAGCTGCATGTGGAACAGGTTGTCACAATGGATCATTGACTATCGCCTTACGCTGATCGTGGTTATCGCCCTGATTACTGCATTCATGGGATACTACGCGACAAAGGTCGAGATGAGCTATGAGTTTGCGCGGACAGTACCGCTGGAAGATCCTGACATGATCTACCTGAACAAATTCAAGGCACAATTCGGTGAAGACGGTAACATCATCGCGGTGGGCCTCAAAGACAGCGCTGTCTACCAGCTGGAAAATTTCAACGCTTTCCGCACGCTCACCCGGGAAATCAGGGCCATTACCGGTGTCAACGACGTGATATCCCTTCCCGTGATCAAGCTGATCCTGAAAGATACCATCA
>DASPJC010000497.1:0-9211 GCA_035628815.1 Ohtaekwangia sp.
AACCGGAAAGAAAACATTCTCTCCGTCCCGCTCGCTGCTGTAACCACCCGCAACCCTGAGGATAAAGGTGGTGAGAAGAAGGACCAGAACGGCCCGCCGTCTGACCAGAATAATGACCAGAAGAAACCCGCCCCCAAGAAGGAGGATAAGGTCGTGGTTTTCGTCAATAACAACGGCAAAGCGAAGATGGTAGAAGTGAAGACCGGAATCAGTGATTACGAAAACATCGAGGTCATCACGGGAATCAGCGACAGCACAGAAGTTATTACCGGGCCGTTCCTGGCGGTTTCCAAGCGACTCAAGGATGGAGACGACATAAAACGCCTCGAAAAGAGCGACCAGAAAAAAGAATCCGGTCCTAAATAGTCAACAAAAGCCCCGCCTGAGTTCGGGGCTTTTTGTTTATTATTGTTTAAAAAAGTTATGGTCAAGCACCCATGGCACGAAGTATCTGTAGGTATATCACCCCCTGAGCGCGTTAATGCAGTCATCGAAATCCCCAAGGGGTCACGCGCGAAATATGAGATCGATAAAGACAGCGGCCTGATCAAGCTTGACAGGGTGATCTACGCATCCATGTACTATCCGCTCAATTACGGTTTTATTCCCCAGACGTTAGGCGAAGACAACGACCCGCTTGATATCGTTGTCCTTACCCAGGTTTCCGTCGTTCCGCTGTGCCTGATCGCGGCCAAGGTCATCGGCGTCATGCAGATGGTCGATCGCGGTGAGGCAGACGATAAGATTATCGCGGTAGCAGAAAATGATCCCAGCGTGAGCAGTCTCAATGATGTAAAAGATCTTCCCGACCACCTGTGTGCAGAGTTGAAGCATTTTTTTGAAAACTATAAAACACTGGAAAACAAGAAAGTTGTTGTCGATGAGTTTTTAGGAAAACAGAAGGCGATGGACATCATACAAAAGAGTATTCAGCGCTATCGTGATAATTTTTCAAAATAGCGCTTCATTTTCAGCCTGTCAGCTATACGGGGTCAATAGTTTATAAAAGGTTTTTCATGCAACAGAATCCTTCAAAACACGTCGCAAGGGCCTGCAGCATTTGCGGCAACATGGAAGGACACAGTTGGTTTGAAGTTAGAGAGATGATGTTCGGCACCGGCGATCGTTTTGATTATTTTCAATGCGGCCAATGCGAGTGTCTTCAGATTGCCGAAATTCCGGAAAATTTAACCTGCTATTATCCTCACGATTATTACAGTCTGAAAATTTGTAGCGGCGATAAGTTTAAGGGATTGATGGGGACATGGCGAAGGTTTTTTCTTCGTGCTGCGGTGCTTCGGAAAAACGCCGCACAGAAGTTGATTGCACGTCTTTTTCCCGCCCCCCAGTTCGAAGTGTTCCGGGATTTAAACTTGCAACATGATACGCGCATACTGGACGTTGGCTGCGGAAGCGGTTATAAATTTTTATACCCCCTGGCAGAAATCGGTTTCAGAAATTTGATGGGTTGTGATCCTTATATTTCGGCGCCGATACATTATCCGAATGGACTGTCGATCGTCCGGGAGGATATCTTTAAAATGGCGGGTGAATGGGATCTGATTACTTTTCACCATTCATTCGAGCACGTTGCAAATCCCCTCCAGAACCTGCAGAAAGTAAAAACCCTGCTCGCTGAAAATGCCGTTTGTGTGTTGCGCATTCCAACGGTGTCGTCATACGCCTGGAAAAAATACAGGACAAGCTGGGTTCAACTGGATGCACCGCGGCATTTTTTTATACATTCCAGAAAGAGCATAGAATACCTGGCGCGCCAGGCCGGTCTTCGCCTGTGTGAGGTTCGTTACGATTCCACGCATTTCCAGTTTTCCGCCAGCGAAGGATACCTCCAGAACATTCCATTGGTGCGTCAGGGAGACAGGAAGCCATCGCTATTCGGTTTCCTGAAACGGAAAATTAAAAAGCTGGTCTTTACCTGGAAAGCCCGGGCGCTCAACCGCCGGTATGCTGGCGATCAGGCTGCATTTTTTCTTTCCCACTAAAGGATAAAGGTCTACTTTTGCAGGACAAACCATACCTATGCTGGGAGAGAAAGTATCCGTGATTATCAGTACCTATAACGCACCGGAATGGCTCCGGAGAGTGCTCTGGGGATACGAAAACCAGGATTACAAAAACTTTGAACTTATCATTGCCGACGACGGGTCTGGCGACGAAACACGGGAACTGATCCAATCCTTTAAGCAGGATACGGCGCTTGACATCAACCACGTATGGCATACTGATCGCGGCTTCCAGAAATCAGAAATTCTGAATAAAGCGACGATGGCCGCCACCACCAAATACCTCATTTACTCCGACGGCGATTGTATACCCCGAAAAGATTTCGTGCATGTTCATGTTCAACGTGCGCAACCCGGGTATTTTTTGTCGGGTGGATATTTCATGCTTCCGATGGAGACGAGCAAACGGATAACGCGGGAAGATATCACCACCGGAAATGCGTTTGATGTCAAATGGCTATACGATCATGGACTTCCGGCAACCTTCAAATCGCTGAAGCTCAATAGTACCGGCGTGCAGGAAAGATTTTTGAACTGGATCACCCCGACCAAAGCAACATGGAATGGGCACAATTCTTCGGGCTGGAAAGCAGATATCGTATCCGTTAACGGATTCAATGAAGAAATGCAGTATGGCGGTCAGGACCGGGAGCTCGGCGAGCGACTGGTTAACAAAGGAATTATCGGCAAACAGATCCGTTACAGCGCGGTGTGTATTCATCTCGACCATAAACGCGGTTACAAGACGCCGGCGTCAATACAGAAGAACATGGCGATCCGGAAGGAAACGCGCAGGCTGAGGAAGACCTGGACGGAATTCGGTATCGTGAAATCGAAATCGCCTGTCGGCCCATGAAGGTTTCATTGATCATATCGGTGTATAAGAATGTAGCCGATCTTCACACGGTACTGGAAGGTCTCCGTTTTCAGTCTTATAAGGATTTTGAAATCGTCATTTCCGAAGATGGGGCGTTCGACGGTATGAAGTCGTTCATCCAGCAATACGCGCACCCCAATCCGATCCTCCACCTCACACAACCCGATGTAGGGTGGCGTAAGAATCAGGCACTCAACAATGCCATACGCAAATGCAGCGGCGACTACCTCATTTTTATTGACGGCGACTGCGTACTGCATCATAAGTTCATTGAAAATCACCTTCGTTACGCACAACCCGGAAGGATCATCGCAGGAAAGCGTATTAAGTTAGGCGAGCGTTACTCCGGTCTTTTCAGAAGCAATATTGAAAATCTTTTATCACTCGAAAGACAGGTTCAACGGGAGGGACGGGAGGTTCGCAAGGACGGAGGAAAGTTTTATGAAGAGGCTTTCTACATCGATCCTGATAGCTGGCTGGGAATTATTCCGAAGCTGCGGGGAATGTACCAGCTGAAAGGATGCAATATGTCCTTTCACCGTGAAGCCATCGAAAAGATCAATGGCTTCGACGAAGACTATATACTCCCGGCCATCGGAGAGGATATCGACCTCACCTGGCGTTTTCAGGAAGCAGGCTATACGCTTTTCTCGGTTCGCAACCTTGCCGTGCAATACCATCTCTACCACAGGGAAAACTGGACGGACCAGTCCGAGAACCAGCGGTTGATGGAAGCAAAGCAAGCACAGAAAAAATTCATCTGTGATAACGGGCTATATAAACGGAATGGCGTTGCCCAATGCAATGCAGCGGTCAGTCACATTCCGGTGCCGAACAGTAGCAGTCAAAATGTTTCGGCGGGAAAAGTGTTGCTGATTGAATTCAAATATCACCAGGAAATCATTCCGAGCCAGCTCCTGATGTTGCTGGAGGGTGGACATGAAGTGCACCTGATCATGGAAAAGAAACTGTGGGACGAACAACTATTGGGAACGTTCCGGTCCCGTGTTTCCATGGCGCTCATTCCGCATACCCAGCTGATCATCCAAAAAATTGCCATGCTGTTCCGGATCAGAAGATACGTCAGGGAGCACGGCATTGAACACCTTGTATTCAACACGCTCGATTCGAACTTTAACTATTTCCTGTTGTTGCTTAATCCAGGGGTACACGCCGTGGGAATCGTTCATCAGATCCATAGATTCATTAAAAAACGCATTCACCGCAAGAGCCTGGAACTGGTCAGTGGTATTGCAACATTATCGACTTATACGCTGCGTTATTTTCAGGATCATTTTGAGCATTACCGTCAAAAGTCCATCTGTTTTTACCCGATCTATTTTGACACGGATCGAAATCTGTCCGCCAACGTTCCGGACACCGATATCCGGATTGTTATCCCCGGTCAGCTGGATCTCAAGAAACGGGATTATTTCCAGCTCCTGGCCGCGCTGGAAAAAGGGCCCAATCTTAAGTCAGTGAAATTTTTCCTGCTGGGTAACATACAACACAACGACGGCCCTGCCATACTGCAAAGCATAAAAGCGAAGGGTTTGGGCAACCTGTTTTACTGGCGTGATGAATTCATCCCCTATAATGAATTCTTTGATATTTTGCGGTCGAGCGATTATGTGATGCCGTTACTGAGCCGCGGAATAGATAACCAGGATCATTATCGGCAGAGCCAGATTTCCGCGAGCTTCAACTGGGCATATGCCTTTCAAAAAAAGATGCTGATCCACGAGGCCTTCAGATCAATTGCAGAAACGAACAATGCTATCTTCTACAGCGACGAGGACTTTATTCAAACGCTTCAGTCGCTGGAGAAGCGTCCGGGTGCCTATCATATCCCGCATCATTTCGAATTTAAGATCCAGCAGCGCGCGTATCTTTCCCTGTTTCAAAGACGGTAATTTTTTGCGCCTGGTCCTGGAGCATAATCCTGAGTTGCAACGCGTTGAAAAGGGTGAAGAAGAACATGGCGCTTTGCAGGTTTAGCGTGCTGAAAAGAAATGTAGCCATCCACAACAGGAGAAACGATGCGTAAAGGAGTTGCCTGTGTCTCAGGCTGAGATACAACGGTATGAGCAGGCAACACAAAAGCAACAGCAGTTCAACAATACCATTCCGTAAGAGTGAGCTCAGGTATTCATTATGGGCGTTGTGTCGTTCCGAGGCCATAATTACCCATTCGTGTTGCAGGTAACATGGCTCGAGGATGTCCTTTTCGTCACCAGACCCATATCCGGTGAATAAGGCATAGTCCTCGGTCAGCAACCGGTAAGCGCAATACCATGATCGTAAATGTGCCGCAGTCGACCGTGTTGACGGCGCTAAAGTAAGGTCGTCATCCCGCTGGAAAATTATCGTTTCCAGTTTTTCAATGGAAAAATTAAAACGGCTAAGCAGGCGTTCGTTGCTGTAAAGGAGAAAAAATGCCGACAGCATGAACACGCCGGTCGCGATGGCTTTTTTAACAGTAACGCCCTGGGCAAAAAACAGGACCCCCGCCAGGCTGATACCGATCAGGACAAAAGCCGTCAGCGAAGCCCGTGATTGAACCAGCAGGTTAAATCCCGCCAGGTACAGCATAATGATTATTGCTATCGTTAAGAACGTGCGGCTTTTTTTTCTCCAGTCGCGGATCTCCAGTAAAAGAAAAAAGATGGCGAACGAAAGAAACAAGGAGAAGTACGTCGGATGTAAATCCAGCGGGTCCAGCAGCGACTCGTACATAAACTCATGTACCGATCGCTGGTCGACAGGTAATTCAGTGTACGTAAGGTAAGACCCCGAAAGGCAGAACAGGCTGGACAATAATACGCCCAGGCAGAAGCAATACGCGATCATTCGGAAGTTCTTCCTATCGATGGGGCTGAATAAAATGATCAGCGGGAACACGAGGTATGTAAGCCTCGACTCAATCCTTCCCCAGCCGGAGCTCATGTTTTCGGTAAGCACTAACCCGGGGAAATTGATCAGGTACAGCGAAATGAAAAGAAAAAAATATCCCTTGTATATGGACCAGTTTGCACGGATGTTTTCCCGCGCGGAAAAAAGCCACAGGATAAAGGAAACGATGATAACAGAATTCGTAACCTTGACGTCAAAAGGGATAAGCAGCCCGACTAAGCACAAACTATAGAAAAAGTACTTACCCATTTGCATGCCGAACCAAAACTAATATTTTGTAAAAATAAAACATCATTTCTGCGGAAATAAACGCGCCCGGGATACCATTGTAACATCACTTCAGTGTTGCAGGAATGCCGTCAGTTCCATGAGCCAGGCAATGCCAATGTGGATGATGACGCCACCCCAGATGCTTTTTGTTTCATACGAAACAACGCCGAGAATATACCCGCCGAAGATCGAGCTTACCGCTTCGCCCGCCGGTTTGCCAAAGTGCAAAAAACAATAGACAGTCGCCATGGCAATCACAGCGCTCCGGCCGAGGACATGCATCAGGCCGATGACCATAAACCCGCGGAAGAGAAGTTCTACACTGACGAAATCAAGTCCGTAGGCAATCTCATAAAGGAAGACCGTGATCCATTCAGGAACGCCCAGGAATGCATGGGCGCCAGAAGTTTTATACATTGGATATTGCTGTATAAATCCCGGGTTGAAAGAGGCTGCGACCAGGAGGGGCACCATCATCAGCAGCATGTAAAAATAAGGCCTGACGTCAAATTGCCTTACAGCAAGCCCGTACCCATGCCCCTGTTGCCGGTCATTGAACCGGTAGAAGATCAGCAACGGGGCGGTAACGACGACCTGACTGATCAGGTTGGTGGCCACTTTGTAACTCCAGTATTGCAGCTCCGGCTCCATCAGCACGGAGATGACGGGACGGAGAAAGGGCCGGCTGCTGTCGACGCTGAGCAGGGCAAGCGCGAATGTGCTCTTTACCCAGAATTCCTTTTTAAACCAAAAACCTTGCTGCCTGCTGAACAGCGAGTAAAGGAAAAGTACCACGTAATAGCCGAATGCGTAAGTGAGGAAGTAGAACAAGGTTCTCAGAAGTCCCTCGTAGCTGTCGAGAACGCTGTCTTCATAATCAAAGTAATAGTTGAAGAAAAGACAACCGAGGAGAAAAAGCGCGACGACCGAATAGTAGCGCCACTGGAAGTCCGCATACACATGCCGGTGCAAAAATCCCCATATCTTTTTCATTCCCAGCTGACCAGGTGCTGATAGACGCGGTGAATAGGGAGTCCCATTACATTAAAGTAAGAGCCGACAATTTTCTCGATAGCGATCATCCCGATAAAATCCTGGGCACCATAAGCCCCCGCCTTATCAAACGGCTGATAATGATCGACGTAGTATTCGATTTCAGCCAGCGTCAGGTTTTTAAAGGTCACCGACGTTGTATCATCGAAAGATTCCTCCCTTTCTTTCGAGAGAATGCACACCCCGGTCATGACGCGATGGGTATTGCCCGACAACCGCGAAAGCATGGCAATGGCTTCCTGGCGATCCGCGGGCTTATTGAGTATGGTATTTTCAAGGATAACAACCGTATCGGCCGTGACGACGATCTCTTCGCGGATATTCGGACGAAAAAATTCACCCTTCTTTTCCGCCAGGTACCGCGCAACCTGCTCTACGGGCAACGTTGCGGGGAAATCTTCCTCAACGCCAGGCTTCTCAACGGTGAATTCGAAACCGGCTTCCTTCATCAGGTACTGCCGGCGCGGTGAGCTGGATGCCAGTATCAAAGGTCGTTTGTGCAGGATCATGGAAAAGGATAATAAACGGGCTGAGCGAATTCTTCTTCACGGATGGAACTGAAAAGAAAGCCGCAGATTACCTTAGGATAAAAGTAGGTGGACTTCTGAGGCATTGTATAGCCGCTTTCACACACGCGCTTGACTTCGTCAATCGTCACTTCGTTTGTGATGATCGCCGCCTGGGCTTCGGCATTCATTACTTTTTTAAGGCAGTCCGAAAAGCTCCTGTTGAAGTTAAGATGATCGGAACGCCGTTGCTGCTTCCCCGGAATTCCCAGCGCTTTTTCGATAATAAAATAATGCATGACCGTCAGATCGAGCGCCTTCACTACTTCAGGGAACGGCCATTTCAGGTTGGCGAAAGATGCCGGCTTCAGCCTGAGCTTGAACGCCCGGTCCTTCAAGATCAGACCGAATGCCCACTGCTTTCCTGTGATAATTTCAGGAAGGGTGTCCGCGTCTTCGATTGGTGTTACCGTGAAATCATCTGCAAGTGCCCCTAGAACGGCGTCTTGGTCAAAGGAGGGAAGCCCCTGGACGAGGCGGTGGGTGGGAAGTATCCGGAGGTCATCGGATTCTGTGTTCGTCAAATACATCAGGTGGAAGTTATAGCCTTCCTTGCCCGTATGAAACGGATTGCTCCGCTTCTGGTGATGCATATTTGAAAGGGATGCTTCGTACCGGTGATGCCCGTCGGCCAGGATAATTTTTTTGTTCTTGATGTGAGTGATGAAATGGCGGATCACTTTTGCGTCGTGAATGACGGCCATGACATCCCGGACGCCCTGGTAGTCCTCTGATTCGTATAGCGGGTCCGTGATCGCCTCGTCCATCAGCTTTTCCAGGGTCATATCGGGATCGGTATAAAGACCATGCGTCGGACTCACCTGTAGTTCTGTCTTCTCCAGTATTTCCGTCCTGTCATTTACAGATTTTGGAATCGTATTCTCATGGCGGAGGATCACGTTTTCATGCCAGTCATACACACGGATATGGCAGATAAACCCTTTACGGCAAAATTCCTTGGATGATCCGGGCAACCGGAAATATTGGTAATACACATAGAGCCCCGGCAGCCGGTCCTGCAGGATGATTTTTTCCTTTTTCCACTTGTCCAGCATCAGGGCCGCGCGTTCTGCCGAAAGCGGCTGTTGCGGCACAGACAGGTGGATGCTGTTGTAAGGGTTCTTGTATAACAGTTGCCTTTGCTTGTCGGAAACAACGTCGAACAGGGGTGCTGTCAGTGCGTCGATATTATCAAACATCTGCTGGTTGTACCGCCAGGCGCGAAGGGGTTGGATCTCAGTCATTCGTTTTTAGTTCACACCGTCAGCCGTGACGGTTTCATAGGTATTGGTTACAGGATCCGGTTTTTTTTCCATCGGCTTTGGTGCTGCGGCATACCGTTCTCTGAATTTTTTTCGGGCGCTGATAAGGTGGAAGCAAGTGCTGCTGCCAGCATGGCTTCCTCCGCAACGTATGGGCTCTTCAGCAGGTCGGGCTTGAAATGATTTTCGACAAAGCGCGTGTTGAAATCGCCGGATCTGAAAGCTTCATGCGTCATGACGAACCGG
>DASPJC010000498.1:0-4096 GCA_035628815.1 Ohtaekwangia sp.
ACCGGATCGAAATTTTGGCCCGGCGAGAAGCATTAACAATGGAAATATCGGAACACGAACAAGTCATCACCGCCCTTAAAGAAAAATTTGAAGACCAGATCCTTCAGATCGAGCTGCCGTACAATTTTCTGACAGTTACAGTCAGTCCTGAAAAAATCATCGACATCATCCGGTACCTGTACGATGAGCAGAAGTTCCAATACCTGACCACCCTTTGCGGGATTCATTACCCGGATCAGAACCAGATCGCAGTCATGTACCAGCTTCACAACCTGGTGAGCAATCAGCGCATCCGGCTGAAGATTTACCTGTCCGCCGAACGCCCCGTTACGCCGACATTGACAACCATTTTCGAAGGTGCGAACTGGATGGAGCGCGAAACCTACGATTTCTACGGTGTGATCTTCGAGGGCCATCCCAAACTGAAGCGGATTCTGAACGTCGATGAGATGATCATTTTCCCGATGCGCAAGGAATACCCGCTGGAAGATCAGACGCGGGAAGACAAGAACGACACCATGTTTGGACGATAAGAAACAGCGACTATGGAAACCAATCATCCGGTCACCGATCAGATTCAGAAAGAGGAGAAAAAATATTCTTACCTGAACCTCGGTCCTACCCACCCTGCCACGCATGGAATTTTTCAGAACGTTTTGAAAATGGACGGCGAGGTGATCGTGGAGGCTGAACCAACGATCGGCTACATCCATCGCGCGTTCGAAAAGCTGGGAGAACGGCGGCCTTACAACCAGATCACGCCCATCACCGACCGGATGAACTATTGCTCGGCACCGATCAATAACATCGGCTGGCACATGACCGTCGAAAAACTGTTAGGCGTGGAAGTTCCCAAGCGCGTACAATACCTCCGCGTGATCATCATGGAACTTGCACGGATCACCGATCATCTCATCTGTAACGCTGTTATCGGTGTGGATACCGGCGCACTGACCGGATTCGTGTACCTGTTCCAGCAACGCGAACTGGTGTACGAGATCTACGAAGAAATTTGTGGCGCCCGTCTGACAACAAACATCGGCCGCATCGGCGGATTCGAGCGCGACTTTTCACCGAAGGCATGGGAAAAGATCAACCGCTTTTTAAAAGAATTTCCACCCGTGCTGAAAGAGTTCGCCAGCCTGCTGGAACGCAACAGGATCTTCATGGACCGTACCATCAATGTCGGCGGCATTACCGCTGAACGCGCCTTGAACTTCAGTTTCTCCGGACCAAACCTGCGCGCTGCCGGCGTGGACTATGACATTCGCACCGCACAACCCTACTCCTCGTATGAGGACTTCGATTTCACAATTCCCATTGGTACCAATGGCGACGTGTACGATCGTTTCATGGTGCGCCAGGAAGAGATGTGGCAAAGCCTGAGTATTATCCGCCAGGCGATTGACAAGTTGCCGGAAGGTCCTTTTCACGCGACCGTGCCTGAGTTTTATCTTCCCCCAAAAGAGGAAGTATACAATAATATGGAGGCCCTTATTTATCACTTCAAGATCGTGATGGGGGAAACCGATGTTCCGAAAGGAGAAGTATACCATTGCGTTGAAGGCGGCAATGGCGAGCTGGGATTCTACCTGATCAGCGACGGCGGCCGCACACCGTTCCGGTTCCACTTGCGAAGACCCTGCTTCATTTATTACCAGGCGTATCCCGAGATGATCAAGGGATCCATGTTGTCAGACGCGATCCTGACCATGAGTAGCATGAATGTGATCGCCGGAGAATTAGATGCGTAACCCTATGACTGAGCGCAAAACGATACAATTTTCAGAAGAGACGATGGCGTTGGTGCAGCGTGTCATCAACCGTTACCCGGAAGGAAAACAAAAGTCCGCGTTACTTCCCCTGTTGCACATCGCGCAGGCCGAGTTCGACGGATGGCTCAGCCCCGAGGTAATGGATTACGTTGCCTCCATCCTGGACATCCAGCCCATCGAAGTTTACGAAGTCGCGACATTCTATACCATGTATAACCTGCAGCCGGTAGGCAAATGCCTGATTGAAGTCTGCCGGACAGGACCTTGCTGGCTGCGTGGCGCCGATGATATCGTGGAGCATTTCGAAAAGAAACTCGGCATTAAAGACGGCGAGACCAGTGCAGACGGCATGTTCACACTGAAGACCGTGGAATGCCTGGGTTCATGTGGCACGGCGCCGATGCTTCAGTGCGGCGCGGAATTCTATGAGAATCTGACTCCGGAAAAAGTTGACACGCTGATCGACAAGCTGAAGGCTTCCGACAAGCGCAGCAGCTATATGAGATCGAACAAAGTAATGTAACCACGGTTGTTCCTGGTGGACACAAACTGTCCTTCAATGCGACCGTGATTAATGATGATACAGAAATGGGAAAGCAATTACTCCTCCAGCACCTCAATGTACCCGGCATCGAAACGTTCGATTTCTACCGGAAGAACGGCGGCTATGCTTCTGTTGAGAAGGCGCTGAAGACCATGACACCCGATGCGGTGACGGAAGAAGTAAAGAAGTCCGGTCTTCGCGGCCGCGGCGGCGCGGGTTTCCCGGCCGGGATGAAGTGGAGTTTCCTGGATCGGAAATCTGACAAGCCGCGCTATCTCGTCTGCAACGCAGATGAAAGTGAGCCTGGAACGTTCAAGGACCGGTACCTGATGGAAAAGATCCCTCACCTGCTGGTAGAAGGAATGATTACCTCCAGTTATGCACTCGGTGCGAAAACGTCGTACATCTACATACGCGGCGAGTACATGTATATCGTCCGCATCCTCGAAAAAGCGATTGACGAAGCTTATGCGAACGGTTTCCTGGGTAAGAATATCCTGGGAACAGATTATTCGCTGGATCTTTATGTTCATCCCGGCGCCGGTGCATACATCTGCGGCGAAGAAACCGCCCTGCTCGAATCGCTGGAAGGTAAACGCGGTAATCCACGCCTTAAACCGCCGTTCCCTGCCGTTGCCGGATTGTACGCCTCCCCAACCGTTGTCAACAACGTAGAGACTATTGCTGCGGTGGTGCCGATCGTAAACATGACGGGCGACGAATATGCGAAGATCGGTATCGGAAAAAGCACCGGCACAAAACTCATCTCTGCCAGCGGGCATATTAACAAGCCCGGCGTGTACGAGATCGAGCTTGGCCTTCCGGTGGAAGAATTCATTTATTCCGACGAATACTGCGGCGGCATCTGGAAAAGAAGAAAACTCAAAGCGGTCGTGGCAGGAGGATCTTCGGTTCCGATCCTTCCGGCTGACCTGATATTGAAAACAGCGAAAGGCGATCAGCGCCTGATGACCTACGAATCGTTATCCGACGGCGGATTTATCAGCGGTACCATGCTCGGTTCAGGCGGGTTTATCGTCATGGATGAGACTGCCTGTATTGTGCGGAACCTCTGGACCTTCACACGGTTTTATCACCACGAATCCTGCGGACAATGCAGTCCCTGCCGCGAAGGTACCGGCTGGATGGAAAAAGTGTTGCACCGCATCGAGCACGGTCACGGTCAGATGCACGACATCGACCTGCTGGTAGACGTCGCCAAAAAGATCGAAGGAAATACCATATGCCCCCTGGGTGACGCCGCTGCGTGGCCAGTAGCCAGTGCGATAAGGCATTTCCGCGAGGAGTTTGAGTATCATGTGAGGTTCCCGGAAAAAGTAATGAACCCGAAGCATTTTGAAATCGAGCCGTTCGCAGCAGAACCTGTTGGTGCGTAGGGAATGAAAGATAACGGCAGAAGAAAAAATTTAAATAGACAGCGCCTATGGCCAAAGTAACAATAGACGGCATCGAAGTTGAAGTGGCAGATGGTACTACCATCCTGAATGCCGCGCGGCAGATCGGTGGCGAAGTAGTGCCGCCTGCAATGTGCTACTATTCGAGCCTGAAAGATACCGGTGGAAAATGCCGCGTGTGCCTGGTAAAGGTAACGCAGGGTTCCGCCAAAGATCCCCGTCCCATGCCTAAGCTGGTTGCATCCTGCAGAACTCCTGTGATGGATGGAATGGTCGTTCAAAACATAACGTCAGCAGAAGTACTGGAAGCGCGGAAAGGTGTCGTGGAGTTTCTCCTCATCAACCACCCGCTTGACTGCCCG
>DASPJC010000499.1:0-10609 GCA_035628815.1 Ohtaekwangia sp.
CGGTGTGGGTAAAAGAGATCATCCTGCGATTTTTGAATGACCCGCGCTTCGACATCACGCATTTGAATTTTTCTGCTTACGGCGCCAGCCTCGTCTGCCTGGACAAAAGCGACAGCCTGCTTCTTCCTTTTTATAATTACCTCAAACCCTTTCCGGCATCCTGCAAAACAGAATTTGACGACCTGTATAATCGTGATCAACGCGTCTGTGTTTCAACGTCATCCCCCTGGCTGGGAATGCTGAACTCCGGTCTGCAACTCTTTAAAATGAAGCGGATCAATCCCAAAGCGTTTGAAAAGGTGGGTACGGTGCTCCATTTTCCGCAATACTTTCCTTTCCTTCTTACCGGAAAGAAATTCTCGGAAATTACCAGTGCGGGATGCCATACCATGCTATGGGATTTTGAAAAGGGGAATTACCATGCATGGGTAAAAACAGAAAAATTCGACGCGCTCTTTCCTGCGATGATGACGCCCGATCATGTTTTTGATTTTACGCTTGAGGATAAAAAGGTGAGAGTCGGTATCGGTGTTCATGACAGTTCCGCCGCGCTGATGCCCTATCATGTTTCGATGAACGAGCCGTTTTTATTACTTTCTACGGGAACATGGAATATCACGTTCAATCCTTTCAACCAGGAACCGCTTCGCGACACGGAACTGGTCCGCGACTGCCTGTGCTACCTCACCTACCAGGGCAAGCCCGTGAAAGCTTCGCGGATATTTTTGGGTCATGAGCACGAGGTGCAGCAAAAGGCGCTCGCTGCGTTTTTTGGAAAGGGACCTGACGACTACAAGCGCATTGTCTTTGATGAAAGCCTCTACCGGGCACTGCTGCGTGATCGTTCCGAAACAAAAATCTTTTATCCCCTCGCGATGGAGGGCACTGGACCGCTCCCCGAAAAACAATTGCGCCAGACCGACTTCACTGTGTTCGATACCTTTGAACAGGCTTATCACCAGTTCCTGCGCTACCTTGTACAATGGCAGAAAATATCCATTGATCTTGTCGACCCCGCGCAATTGGTAAAAAGCATTATTGTTGTTGGTGGATTTACCAAAAATCCGTTGTTTCTGGAGATCATGAAGCGCGAATTAAAAGGCCGGAAGATCCTGCTTTCAGAACATCCCCGGGCGTCGGCGCTGGGTGCCGCCTGGCTGGTGCATAATCGCGACACATATGCTTCCGAAGGACATGTTTTGAAGGTAGTTCCTGCCTGAAACGGGCTGCCCGCTGTACAGGACAGTACACGACAATTGCTAAAATTTTCTTGTTTATATTTTGCCCTATGAAAAAATATGCTTCGCTGTTCCTTATTGGTTTTGCGCTTGCGTCATGTAAATCTTCCGGCGACAAGGAGAAGTTGTTCACCATCCGGCACGGCGACGAGCTCGGGATTGATTTTGTCAATAGCATTGCGACCTCGGATTCAGTGAATGCCCTTTCGTTCGAGTACATTTATAATGGCAGCGGCGTGGGTGTCGGAGATTTTGACAACGATGGGCTGGCGGACCTTTTTTTTGGCGGCAATCAGGTGTCCTCGAGATTATATCTTAACAAGGGTGATTTAAAGTTCGAAGAGGTTACGGAAAAAGCCGGCGTCACAACAAACCGCTGGATCACGGGAGTTTCCGTTGTGGATATAAACCAGGACGGATGGATGGACATCTTCCTGGCCGTGGCAGGCAAAACGTCACCGGAGAACATGCGTGACCTTTTATTTATCAACCAGGGACTGACCGACGGCGCTCCCGTGTTCAAGGAGTCGGCTAAGGCTTACGGTATTGATGACGATGGTTATGGTACGATGGGAGCATTTTTCGATTACGATAAGGATGGCGACCTGGACCTGTACCTGGTGAGAAACGCTTTGGAATCGTTTAACCGGAACAATCTCAGGGCGAAGCGCATTAATGGAGAAGCCTCCAGCACGGATCAGTTATACAGGAATAACGGCAACAATACATTTGAGAATGTATCTCGCGAAGCGGGTATTCTCATCGAGGGTTACGGACTGGGTGTAAACATTTCTGACCTCAACCATGACAGCTGGCCCGATGTATATGTTTCGAACGATTTTATGTCGAATGATCTGATCTGGATCAACCAGCAAGATGGAACTTTCAAAAATGTCGCCGGGGATTACCTGAAACATCAGACACACAACGGTATGGGTGTTGATATAGCCGATTTCAATAACGATGCCCTGACCGATATCGTCGTTGTTGACATGCTGCCTCCGGGACACAAGCGCCAGAAAATGATGACTCCCGGGCAAAACTACGACCATTTCCACATGTCTGAGCAGATGGGGTATCAACCGCAATATATGCGCAATACGCTGCAACTGAACCGCGGAAAATTCGATGATGGTAATGTCCGGTTCAGCGAGATTGCCTTCATGGCGGGAGTCAGTGCCACTGACTGGAGCTGGGCGCCTTTGTTTGCCGATTTCGATAACGACGGCTGGAAAGACCTGTTCATTGCGAATGGATACCGGAAAGACGTCACTGACCTCGATTTCATTTTTTTCGGATTGAACGACGGCAACCCATTTGGTACACCCGAGGCACGTTCAAAAAGGTTCAACACCGAACTGGATAAACTTCCCGAAGTAAAACTTAACAATTACGTCTTCAGAAATACCGGTTCTCTCGTCTTCGAAGATAAAACGGCTGCCTGGGGTACCGATCTTGAGACTTTCTCGAATGGCGCTGCCTATGCCGACCTCGACAATGACGGCGATCTTGATCTCATTACTAACAATATCGATCAGGAGGTTATCGTCTATGAAAATCAACTGAATGCCTGGGCCGACAAACACCATTTTCTCATGTTGCAGAGTACCGACACCGGCGTATTAAACCAGAAAGTGTGGGTATATGCCCATGGGCAACAACAGTACCAGGAACTCACACCTTATCGCGGGTTCCAGTCAACCGTTACCTCCAACGCCCATTTCGGCTTGGGCACTGCAGACGCCGTGGATTCGATCGTCATCCTATGGCCGGATATGAAAAGACTGGTATACCGGAATATCCAGGCGGACACCGTCATCCGCTTCTCGCAGCGGGACGCGGATGGTATTGCCAACGAAAAACTTTTGGGTACCGACGATAATTTCATGTTTAAAAAAGTGGACAAGATCACATTTGTGCATCGTGAAAGCAGTCCTTCCGACATCAAGGTGACCCGCACGCTAATGCATGAGCTGTCGCGTTTCGGACCTTGTATTGCATCGGGAGACATCAATGGCGATCAGCTGGATGATTTTTTTGTCGGCGCTGAAAAAGGCAGTTCCTCGCGCTTATTTATACAACGGGCGAATGGAGAATTCCGGGCTGTGATCATTGAAACCGATACGTTACAGGAAGATGGCGACGCCTTGTTTTTTGATTCCGATAATGACGGCGATGCCGATCTGTATGTCGCCAGCAGTTGTGCGACCAGCCAGGAAAAGGCCGGGCGTCACCGGTTGTACATTAACGACGGCAACGGAAATTTCAACAAGACCGATAGTGCGCTGCCCGATGTCACGATTTCAGCATCGTGCGTTGTCAACGCAGATTATGATGGTGACGGTGACCAGGATCTGTTCATTGGCGGACGACTTGATCCCGGACAGTATCCCCTTCATCCGCGTAGCGCTGTTTACAGGAATGATGGCGGAAAATTCACCGATGTTACCGAGCAGCTTAATTCCGCGCTTCGGCAACCGGGTATGGTCACGTCAGCATTATGGGCCGATATCGACAATGACAAAAGGCCAGATCTTATACTGGCGGGCGAATGGATGCCCATCCGTGTTTTTCTCAATACGACAGCGGGATTTAAAGAAGGCACGGAAAGTTTGGGTCTACAGGGATCGGATGGATGGTGGAATTGCCTTCAGGCCGGCGATTTCAATGGCGACGGATTTATCGACATCGTTGCCGGGAACACGGGAAAGAACTCCTACTTTCAACCGACAGCAGAATACCCCGTAAAAGTTATCGCCAAAGATTTCGACAAGAACGGATCGATCGATCCTGTCGTGACCTACTATAACCCGGTTGAAAAGGACAGGTTTGTCGTTCATAACCGGATGGTCCTGATAGACCAGATTCCTGGTGTCAAACGTAGAATTGAAAAGTTTCTCCAGTATGCCACGACGCCGTACGACAAACTGTTTACAGCCGAGGAAATTGAAGGCGCGTACGAAGCAAATGCTTATATGCTTGCGTCGAAGCTTTTGATCAACCAAAAAGGTAATAAGTTCGAACTACGGGATTTACCCGAGACCGCACAGGTTTCGACATTAAACGATATGATTATCGATGATCTTAATGGCGACGGGCACCTGGATATTATTGCGATTGGCAATAACTATTCGCAGGAGACACTGTTTGGCCGTTTTAACGCTTCCCTCGGTACCATCCTGCTGGGAGATGGAGCGTTCGGCTGGCGTTCACCTGAGCCTGTCCATAGCGGTTTTCTTGTTGATGGGAACGCGAAGTATATTACAAGTCTCGATATTCCAGGCCGCAAGAAAGCTTTTGTTATAACGAATAATAATGACTCACTCGACTACTATGTGATCGAGCCACTGGCGCCACAAATTGCAATACAGCGGTAGAAATCAAAAAATTGGTTTCGAATGAGATATCGGAATTCAATCCGCTGATCAATCACGTTGTACCCAGGCAAGCCGCGCACGACACGCATTACCGGTTGTTGATGCCATTCACATTCCCGCGCATTCCTATGGGGACTGCAATGGCATGACGACTCACCCGGTAACCATATAAAATCCTATCCTTCCATCGGGCACATCTGACATGTAAGGACGCAAGCTACAACCATCCAGGTCACCAAAGCGTATTCCAGGCTGATGATGGAAATTTAAGAGGCTTATCTCTTGATCGTAGCCGTTCATGCAAGGCTGTTCTTTAATCTTGCCATGACTGTGTACCGAATGGATATTTTTGACGCCGGAGTGCATTTAACGGGAAGATGTCTTTTACGGGGTTGCTGGCGTACAATACCACAGATCACAAAAAAAAGAGCGGCGTAATGCCGCTCTTTTTTAAATTTTACCCTTCGCTTCGTTTTACTCAGTAGTCCGGATTCGGCGCAATATTCGTGTTCCTGTCCGTCTCCGAAGTCGGAATCGGGAAGCTCAGATGTTTGGGGACTTCGATATCGAAATTCGGATTATCGGAATCGAAGAACGCATCGTCCAGCGTGATGTATCCTGCCTCGTGCCATCGCTTCAGGTCGAACCAGCGGATACCAGCTTCAAAGGCCAATTCCCTGAAACGTTCGTCCATGATCCATTGCATCACCGTCGCATCATCCGTTTCGCCAGTGTTAAGATCGGCCGGCGCACTGCCGCCATCAATATTCCTGGCTCTTTCACGGATCTGGTTGATCAGTGCAATAGCATCTGCATTACTACCACCTGACTGAAGGATTGCTTCTGCCTTTAGCAATAACACGTCGGCATAACGCAAAATCCTGTCGTTGTTCATAGATGAAAGATTGTTAACAGTTTTTACATTACCGAGTACATACTTATTAATTCTTCGGGTGGCCGGATCGAGCGTCAGTGGAAGACGGGGATCATCTGCTTCAAAAGCGTTCAGCAGTTTTTCGGTCGCAATAAAAGGCTGCCCGCCATATCCATAGTTTTCCGCACCTTCAAACGGCATTATAGCAGCGCTTGATGTTGAGCCAACGGCATTATTAAATTCATCCGGCAGCCAGATGTTTTCCTCGGTCGCGGCGGAAGACGCCTGGTACTCGAAGAGTGATTCTGCATTATTCTCGGCTACTCCAGCAAAGTTATCCTCAAAATCAACCAGTGAGGCACCTGAAATATTGTCGAACGCAGTGATCGCAGCGGTCAGATCGGCATCGCTGTCATTGACGGTTCCTCTGAATACCAGTGCTTTTCCCAGGAAAGCATACGCAGAATTTTTTGTAACCCTTCCACGGTTACCCTCATCCCATGTGGGCGGCAACAGGGCGGCAGCTTCCGTAAAGCCCGCAATGGCCTGATCCAATAGCTGCGTGCCTTCAGATGCGAATGGAAAAATGTCGTTTAACGACGCAGCGCGTTCCGTTATTAACGGCGCGTTTCCAAACACGTTCCAAAGGTGGAAGAACATAAACCCTCTCAAAAACAATACTTCGCCTTTATTGAAATCGCGCATGCCGGGCGTGGTGAAGATTCCCTCTTCTGCTTCCTCGAGTTTCTGGAGCATCAGATTTGCGCGGAGAATCAATTCATAAGCAGAGTTATAGTAATTGTTCAACACACCATTACCAGCGGATAATCCGTTAAACGTTTCGAAATAGACGTGCTGTCCCCCTGACCCAATCGTTGTGATATCGTCAGCCGGTAATTGCCACAATGGTGGCGTGGGAGTTCCTCCGTTCCACCAGTATATTCCGTGAAGCTTGGCATAGACGGCTACAACACCACGTTGAAATTCAAGCTCATTCTCAAAGTAATCGGCCTCTGTAAGAGAATTTGGCTTCGTGTTCAGTATGTCCTCATTACATGACGTGTACGTAATGAACGTTAAGATCATTGCCGTTGAAAAATATTTAATCCTTTTAAAAATCATATCATTTATATTTTAAAAGCCTGCAGAAATTCCTAACGAAAAGACTCTCGCCGGGGGTATGCCATCGTTTTCCGGGTCAATGCCCTCCCATTTCGTAAGGGTGAACACGTTTGATCCGCTGATGTATACCCTGATGCGATCCACAAAACCGGTCTTGCCAAGAACAGAAGAAGGCACCGTATAGCCCAACTGAAAGTTCTTCAGGCGCATAAATCCTGCATCCTCCACCCATCGGTCAGAGAAGCGGTTGTTTTGAGCAGGGTCACCATAAATTGCCCTTGGCATGGACGAAGACGGATTCTCCGGTGTCCAGCGGTCACGAACGGATGTCCAGTAATTTAAACCGGATCCTGACATCGTTTCGCCGCCCCAACGCGCATAATTAATCCTTTGGACATCGCCGACGCCCTGGAAAAGCAAGGAAAGATCGAACCCTTTATATTGCGCACTCAGGTTGATACCATAATAAAAACCGGGTATTGTCTTGCCAAGGTATGTGCGGTCGTTTCCGTTGACGAAACCATCCGGACCGTCCAATGGCAACTGACCACCTTCGAGGGGATTCGTCTTCACATCCTGAAACCACATGTCACCCGGCTGCCTGTTGGCACCGGACATATCGTCGATTGCTGCATTGTAATCCGCAGCTTCGTCATCGCTTTGAAGGATACCTCCCGTCTTATACCCAAAAATGTAGCCGATCGGATATCCTTCCTGGGTCCTGGTCTCACCGCCGGATAACGGTTGGTCGCGATACAAGGCCGTCACTCTGTTTCTCGTCGTGGTCAGGTTACCACCAATGTCAACCCGGAGATCGCCCATGATCTGCGCATAATTAACCTGCAACTCAATACCACTGTTGGTTACACTCCCTATGTTAAACGTGGGACTTTCAGCGATACCAGAACTGCCTGGAAGTTGAACAGCCTGCAGGATGCCTTCTGTGTTTCTCCTGTAATAGTCAAAGCTGAAGCTAAGTTTGCTGCCAAAAGCGACCGCATCGAATCCAACGGATGTTGTTTTGGCGATTTCCCATGACAAATCAACGATCGGGAATTTCGGGAAGTACGCGCCGTACATAATACTTCCAAGCGCATTACCATTGCCGGATCCAAGGGCATAGTCAGGTGTAGTGCTTAAAGTAGACAAGTACATGAACGCAGGAAAACCGACGCCACCAAGATTTTGATTGCCAAGCTCACCGTACCCGCCGCGAATTTTCAGATCGTCAATGAAGGTAAGTGCCCCTGAAAAGAAACTTTCAGAGCTTATACGCCATGCTGCTGACACAGACGGGAAAGTACCCCACCGATAGTCAGGTGCAAAGTTTGAAGATCCATCGCGTCGGATCGTCACATCGAGGTAATACTTGTCGTTGTAGTTGTAGCTTCCTCTTGCTAAATATCCCTGTAGAGCATACTCAGCATTTGTTTCAAAGCCATTGTTCCACTCCTGTCTTTCCGGAATACTGCGGAATTGCTTTTCAATGTAATCGATGGGTGCTCCGTTGCTGAAAATTTCATACTTGATCTTTTGTTCAGACGCATTCAACAGTACGTCGATGCTGTGATTGCCAAAAGCCTTATTGAAATTGATTGAAAACTCTTTGTTTAAGTTGAAGGTGGTGGATGCCCGCTCCGTATAATGTGCAAGGGCATTGCCATCGTGCCCTGCATAAGGATTGCGTTCCGTTTCCTCAAACCGGTAATTTTCATAGATCTGGAAATTATTGCGGCGGTTCTGCGTCCAGTCTGCGGACACTGTTCCTTTGAACCGGAGACCAGCGATCGGCTCGACCTGCAGGAACGCGCTGCCGAGATTTTTTATCAGCTGGTAATCGTTTTCGCGCATGGCCATGTTTGCAAAGTAATTACTGGAAGATTCCGGACCCCATAAACGTTCAATAGGCGTTCTGTTAAACTTGACACCGGGCGTTTTCAGATCCAGATTGAACGCCGGATTGGGCGTAAAAACTGGTGTCGCCTGTGTTGGCGCGAATCCCGTCGGATCGTTCGGATCGTAGATCGGTTGCCATGGACTTATCGTGGACGCTCCGCCGAGGTCGCCTACTGTATTGTCAAGCGCGTCCGCATACGCCAGCCGATAGGTGAATCCGGTAGAAAATACCTTTGAAATGTTCGATTGGAGGTTAGTGGCAAGCGAAAACCGTTCAAGCTGGTTACCGATCAAAACGCTCTCGGTCCGGGAATACCCGCCGGACAAATAATATGTTGTTGACTCGCTTCCGCCAGACACCCGGGCACTATAATCTTCCACCACCGCATTTTCATTCAGCAACTCCTTTTGCCAGTTGTATGTTGGACTATTTCCCAAATAGTCAGGATGCGCAGGATTAAAAACATTGAACTGAGCATTGGTATCCCAAAGCGGTAGTGCGCCAGGGTCAGCACTTGGTGCGTGGTCCCTTCTGTACAACAGGTCGTTTTGCAACATCTCCTGTTGGAGGGCAGCAAATTCCGCCGTGTTCAGCACGTCGAATTTTTGGGCTATATTCTGAATACCCCGTGAAGCATTCAGTTCGACACGCGGCCTTCCCATTTTACCCTTTTTTGTCGTGATAAGAATGACGCCATTTGCGGCACGAACGCCGTAGATCGCCGCCGATGAAGCATCCTTCAGGACGGATATCGATTCTATATCGTTCGGGTTGATCAACGAAAATACGTTCACATCGCCGCGAAGATCTCCCACTACACCGGAAGTCACACTTTCACCAAATTCAAACAAAGGAACGCCGTCAACAACATACAGAGGCTCCGCATTATTAAAGGTACCCACACCACGAATCCTGACCTGAGGCCGCGCATTGGGGTTACCACCCGGGGTCGAAACAAAGACGCCCGCCATTTTTCCCTGCATGGCGAGCTCGGGGTTGATCGCATGCGACTTGGAAAGATCCTCTGCATTGACCGTTGAGATCGCACCGGTCAGGTCCTTTTTTTCCCGTTCGCCATACCCGATGACAACCACCTCTCCCAATTGCTCAATCGATGCAACCATCGACGCATTGACCACGGTTTGCTGACCAACCGGAATTTCAAGCGTTTCAAAACCGATAAAGGAAAAAGCCAGAATGTCCGCATCAGACGCGCCGAGGGAATAGTTTCCATCAGCATCCGTCACCGTTCCATTCGTCGTGCCCTTGATCACTACCGACACACCCGGAACAGCGGAGCCGTCTGCCGCGTCCGTTACCTTTCCGGTAACAGTGCGTTGCTGAGCTTGCGCCGTAGCGACGAGCAACCAGCAGGAAATCATCACTAGTAGAATTTTTTTCATACAAATTTTTAATTGGGTTAAATGAATTTGTTGGGTATTTAGGGTATTACATATATCAATATTCCTGAAAAGCAAACGTCAATTTATCCTGCACTGACCTGCATCGTTTTCACAACCGATTGATCCTTGCCATTCACATTTTTTTTGTCTAACATCGTTTAACAGATAGTCGTCTGCTATGTGCAGGAAAGTACAGGACACTTATTCGGATAGGAACATGTATTTCCAATAAAAACCAAAACGACACTTAAACCGCCAGACTATGTTCGAAGGATTTTTAACGATTGATGAGAACTCGAAAATTCCGAAGTATCAACAGGTTGTCGACACCATCGTATCCGATATTGAAATCGGCCTGGTGAAAGTCGGCGACAAGATCCCGTCGATCAATGAAACCAGCGAGGAATATTACCTGTCGCGCGACACCGTCGAGAAAGCATATAAGATCCTGCGCCGCCGTGGTATCATTACCGCCGTGCGGGGTAAAGGATTTTATGTGACCAGCACTTCGCGCAACGAAGGCAAACGCATCCTGCTGGTATTCAACAAACTCAGCGATCACAAAAAAACCATCTACAATTCCTTCGTCAAAAAACTTGGCACCTCCGTCACTGTGGATCTCCAGATCCACCATTGTGAAAGCAAGATGCTTGAAAAGATTATTATTGAGAGTCTCGGCAAATACGATTACTACGTCA
>DASPJC010000500.1:0-8272 GCA_035628815.1 Ohtaekwangia sp.
AGCCGGAAATATTCTGAATATAACAGACGGAACATCAGCCGATCTTAATGCACTCGCCGCCACAGGACAAGTAGCCGGTCCGTTAAACAACCTTGTTATACAACCCGATGCCATCAGCAGTTCACACATCGTTGATGGTACTGTTGCAACCGCGGATCTTGCCAATAGCGCTGTCGATGGTACAAAGCTGGCCGGCGATGCGGTTACGAGTGGGCATATTGATGACGGTACTATCGCGACCGGAGATCTTGCTTCGGGCGGAAATGATAAAGTTTTAACAACCGATGGATCCGGAGCAGTTACGTGGGCAGACCGGGTCACTTTTACGGATGACAACCAGGACCTGACGTTGGCAGCCGGAAATATTCTGAATATAACAGACGGAACATCAGCCGATCTTAATGCACTCGCCGCCACAGGACAAGTAGCCGGTCCGTTAAACAACCTTGTTATTCAACTTGACGCCGTCAGCAGTTCGCAGATCGTCGATGGTACGGTTGCAACAGCGGATCTTGCCAACGGCGCCGTCGATGGTACCAAACTGGCCGCCGACGCCGTGACCAGTGCTCACATTGTGGACGGGACGATCACCAGCCCGGATATCCAGGATAACACCATCGCCAGCAACGACATCCTGGATGAATCCCTGACCAGTGCTGACATTCTCAACGAAACGATCGCCAGCGCCGACATAGCAAACGGTACCGTTGCTACAGTCGACCTTGCTGATAAAGCGGTCACCACGGGCAAAATACAACAGGGCACCAGCAACCAGATCCTCGCAACGAATCCCGGCGGCACCGATGCTGTGTGGATCGATCCTGCGTCGCTTCCCTCCACGGGCGATGTGACCGGAACACTGGGTGCAACAACGGTGGCACGCATACAGGGAAGAAACGTAACGAATACGGCACCAAATGTTGGCGATGCCCTGATATGGAATGGAACGGCGTGGGTGCCAAGTGTTGTGACCGTTTCGCCTACCGTCCAGTACTCGTCGATAGATCCATCTGACTTCCATGGCCTTGAACCGGATGGTGGGAACAATCAAACGCTCACAGGGCTCTACGAGGACAATGATGGTATTTTCGTGGCGGCAAATGGCAATGCTCGCAAAATTATGGCTCCAATTAATTTGCCGCATGGTGCAACAATACAGGCGATAACCGCTTACTATGAGTACACGACGATTCTGGGGCTTTTGCCAATGTCAATAACAGTATACCGAAAACCGCTGGCGGGTGGGGCCAATCAGCAACTTGCAACGATATCGCCCCTGCTTTCAATCGGTATTTCGTCCACTGCCGTTAACATCACCGCCCCGGCAGCAAACCTGATCGTAGACAATACAGCGTTTTCCTATCGCGTCATGGTTACATTCTCAACGCTGGGTGATGTCAATACCGATCAGGCAGCTACGGAGAGACTATATGGCCTTCGCATCCAATACCTGAAATGAAGACTCTAAACTGTGCATATCGCCTGACGTCTCCGGCCTTACGGGTAATGTTATTTTTATCCCTCATGATATTGTCCTGGGAAATTGATGCGCAGCTCCTGGATAATCAAACCAATGTCTACTTCGATGAAGAGCTTACCGTTTATGTTGATGGTGATGTAAGCAATTCCGGTTTCATTCAGAATCACGGCAATATCAACCTCACCGGTAACTGGCGAAACACGAATGTCTATCAAGGTGCAGGCACACTCACACTTGAAGGCCGGGCGGCACAAAATGTCAACAACAACAAAAACGCAGTCCATCGTCTTGTGGTCAACAGCCGCGGACCCGTTGTCATCGAAGGCAGACTGCCCATAACCAACCGGTTAGAACTGCTCAGCGGAATCATTCATGTTACCGCCAATGATACTTTGCAAATGGCCGAAGCTGCCGTTATAACCAGCGGGTCTGAAATAAGCCATATCAACGGAGCCTTGTTTGCCGCGGGTGCCGGATACAAATACTTCCCCATTGGTAAAAACGGAAGGTATCACCCGGTAGAACTGCTGAACATCAATGGCATTACACCACTTACCTCCGTTGAGGTATTTGAAAACGTGCCCAATCTCGTACTGCCTTCCCCTGTTACCGGTTTCAGTGATGTCTACTGGGTGCGCAAAACCATTCGCGGTACGTTTATCAATTCGCCGGTATCGATCGGGTATGAAATTCCCGATGACTATACGAACCGCCACCAGATCGACATATTGCAGAGCACCGCATTGAATACACCTTTCTCGATACTGGGAAACACCACCGTTGCGTACAACAACGGCCTGGATAAAATAGTGGGGGAGAATGCCCTGACCGGAGAAGTGTTCACCATCGGTGAAAGCATTCCGATCGGCGGAATTCCCGGTGAGTTTTACCTGTCCACTTCGCTCGCGCCCGATGCAGCCAGCCCCGATAACCGGTTTGTCAGGGTCTTCGGAAACAAACTTTCTGCAGATGCCTTTCAGTTCTTTGTCTATAACCGCTGGGGATTGGTAGTATTCGAAAGCAGTGACTTGCAGGAAATGATTTCGAAAGGGTGGGATGGAAGACACAAAGGCAATGGCGACCTGCTGCCTTCCGGGACGTATCCTTACATCCTGAAAGCCATTGCGTCAGATGGTAAGGTGGTGGAGAAAAAAGGTATCATAACGGTCGTAAACTGATGCGTGGCAGCCGCGCGATATTGCCCCTGCTTTCCCTGGTCGTATTAACGATATCCCTACACGCCCAATCACCTGTTTTTTCCCAGTACTATGCCAGCGGTCTCTATCTCAACCCCGCTTTGTCCGGGCTGGAAAAGGATATCTTCCTGGGTATGAATTACCGGTCGCAATGGTCGAACCTCAGTACGCCCTTCAACACCTTTCAGTTCAGCTTTATCCATCCGCTTACAAAGCCCGGTGTCCGTACCAAACATATGGGTGGTTTCGGCGCTTCTTTTTTGAATGACGTCGCTGGCCCAAACAAAGAATTCATTACCCAGGGGGTGACGATTGCGGGCGCTTATAATTTTCACCTGAACCGATTTGGTAATAATATTGTATCCATCGGCTTGCAGGTGGGCGCAACACAACAGCGGATAAATTACGATGCGCTGCAATGGTCCACACAGTACAATCCGGCCACCGGCTACGACAATGGCCTGGCCGGGGAGTCTGGCTCGCTGAACAACCAGGTACTTACACCAACCGTTAACGTTGGTGCAATGTGGTACTACACCACCAAAAACAGGATGTCGCGTCAAAGTCTTTCCATGTTCTCCGGGCTGGCAGTATCAAACCTGGTGCGCCCCGACGGGTTTATTCAGGACTCACGCGGTGCTTCCATGCTGCTGTTCAAACTCCATGGAGGATTATCATCCACCTGGAAACGAAAGTATGAGATCTCGCCAAATTACCTGGTACAATACCAGAACCAGAGCTTTCAGGTTAACCTGGGTACCTATATCGGATACTATTTGCAGAGCGGCCCGCTACAAAATTCAAAAAGCAAGAAAGTTCTGTTCGGAGCCTGGTACAGGTTGCAGGATGCTTTTATTTTTTCGACCGGTTTCAGCACCACGGTGTGGAATATCGGGTTCAGCCATGATACCAACGTTTCGTCATTGGGACGTAACCTCGGAACGGCCAGCGCGTATGAGCTGTCATTTGCCTACAAGATCATCGTGCATAAAGGATTTAAAAGATTTTCTTCCCCGCTCATCTGATGAAAAAATGGATTGCCCTGTTGATGATGCTATACGTTTGGGGTCACGCCTTGTCACAGGATGAGCGGTCGCTGAAAACCATCCTCCAGGAAGCAGACAAATACTACGCGGAAGAACAATTCAACCTCGCCATACAATTTTACCGGGGCCTCACCGATCAAAAAGTACAGGACCCGGATGTCTATTTCCGCCTGGCGGAATGTTACCGCAAAACGTTTAACTATCCTGAAGCCGAGGCGTATTATCTGAAAGTATATTACGCGGCGCCAAAGCGATACCCGCTTTCGTTGTACTATTATGCACTAATGTTAAAGTATAACGCAAACTTCGATGAGTCGGTCGAATACTTTGACGAGTTCATCTCCCGCAATAAGGAGAACCCGGAGCTCTATGAATACCTGGAACAGGCTGTCATCGACAAGGCAGGAAGTGAAATGGCGAAGCTGGATCTGAGAGCAAACCGCGAAAAACTGGTACTCCTGTCCTTAAAGTTCAACACGCGTTATAATGATTTTGCACCGTCGGTTCGCGACAGCACGTCTATCGTGATCACCAGTGGTCGTTTTGCTTCGAACAGGCAGTCCATCGACGAACGCTTCGGCGAAGCTTTCACTGACAACTATTATTTCGAGAAGGTCGACGGTACCTGGCAGGACAGAACACGGCAAATGTTTAGTATTACCAATACACGCTTCAACGACGGCAGCGGTTGTTTCAACAGCACGGGCGACAAATACTACTTCACGGTATGTGGTATGGACGGACCACAATGCCGGATATTTCTGACGACTTACGCGAATGGAAAATGGAGCGAGCCACAACCATTGAATGAGAATGTCAACTATCGCACTTTCGAATCCAAGCACCCGGCCATCTCGCATGGCGGCGATACCCTGATGTTTGCTTCCAACAGACCCGGCGGTTCGGGTAAGTTCGACATCTGGATGAGCGTTAATGCCGGAAATGACAACTGGGGGCCGGCAATGAACCTGGGCAGCAGTGTCAACACGAAGTTGAACGAGGTGGCACCTTCGCTTACATCCCTGTCGCACATTCTTTTTTTTGCGTCCGATGGCCACCCGGGTTACGGCGGTCTCGATATGTTCATGGCCAGGAGACTTTCGACTGCTGATACCCTGCTTTATAATCTGGATCACCCTTTCAATACCAATTTGGATGATTGCTTTATTACTTTCGATGATAGGAAATTATACTGGAGCAGCAACAGGTCGGAAGGGCAGGGCGGATTCGACGTATTTACCTTCGGGATAAAATCTGTTCTGGATTTTACATCGCTGCTCAGCCTGAAAAAACGCACGGACCGCCGGGATATCATCCTTGCTTCAAAAACCGAAAAGAAGGAACACCTCAGCTTGCTTGCATCCCGGGTAGAGGAGCGCATCGATTATGATAATCTCACCTATGAGAAGAAACGCATCGTTGAGAAAATGGTGGCAAACCGCATCCAGGGCGTTCCGGATAACGCTGACCAGTTCACCGATCTGTCAGGAAAGGAATTTGCTTCATTAAGCCAGCTGGCGGAAGAACGATACCAGGTCTTTCTTCAACAAAAAAGTTCTGACAACCGCTACCTCGCCAGGGTGACCTCGCCAAAAAACGGTGGCCAGGACATTTCCATAATGGGTACCCTACTGGACTCTGCAACACTGGACAACCTTATTTCTTTTAAGATCCTGCTGATTGATAGCCTGGGCGAGGTGCTGAAAACGACCGAAAGCAATGAACAGGGAAAATTCCGTTTCACCGGGGTCCCGGCAGCGCAGGAACTTTATCTTCGCCTCGAAAGAACGTCATATGGTGACCTTAAACCGCTGATCTCGGGCATAGCAGTAAAAGGTCATGCAACAAAAAGAACATTGCATTTTGAGAACATTTACTTCGACTTTGATCATTACAGGATACGACCCGAAGCCGCTAAAGTACTGGACGATCTTGCAGAACAACTGATCCGTAACCCGGATGTCCAGCTCGAAATTTATGCCTTTGCGGATGACCGGGGAAGTAACCAGTACAACCTCAGGCTGACACAGAAGCGGGGCCAATCGGTGGTCGACTACCTGATCGGAAAAGGGGTCGATCAGACAGGCATTGCGATCATTGCAAAAGGAAAGCAAACACAACAGGAATCATCGGGCCTTGAGTTACAGCGGCAGTTTAACCGGCGCGTCGAATTATATCTGAACGGAACCGCATCAATCGCCGAAGAGACCGTAAAAACGTACATCCTGAAAAAGCAGATCGACTGGTCGACCCTCTCAAACCTCACGGGTATCGCAAAGGAAAAGCTCCAACTGCTCAATGGCTCGACCGACGAACAGCTAAAAGCGTTTCAGCCAGTGCGGATACCGGAGCATGCAAAAGATATTTCATCACAGCTTTTCTTTATTGGGATATAGTTATCCCATCGATCTGTCGTGCCAGTGCAACGGTAATCGTATACGCCCTCACTCAATCCACTCCCACCATGATGAATGCGCCCCAGTACAGCGGATCCCGTACTGCATGGAAGAGATCAAGCTGGGCAGCTTGCAACGCTTCGCGTTTGGATTTTCCGGCGAAGAGGTATTGATAGAATTTTATCATGAGTTCCTGCGTGTACTGGTCGTCTACCTTCCACAAGCTGATCATAATATTGCGCGCACCCGCCTGCAGGAAAGAACGCTGTAACCCATACACCCCTTCGCCATTTTCAATTTTACCCAGGGCCGTCTCGCACGCGGAAAGGACCACCAGGTCAGTTTCTGCGAGATCCAGGTTCATGACTTCATAGGCTGTCACGACACCGTCACCCTGGTAGGCGTCAATTCCCTCTCCCGGATTTTCCGCCGCACCTGAGAGAATGAGGCCCGAGTGAAACAGAAAATCTTTCCTGACTTTTGCGCCCAAGGTAACAACGTCGGGCAGGAAAAAACCATGGGTGGCGATGTGAAGTATGCCGGGCGATGCGACGTTCAACAGGTTCCGTTCCGTAGCTGCTTTTTTTACGTAGACCTCAGCAGTCCACTGCTGCTTTTTCAATATCTCATCAATACGGAAGATCTCGGTATGGGTGCCCGGCAGCGGACTGTACTTTTCGTTGTGACGCAGACCGGCGGGTTGCCTTACGTCGAAAACCGGATCGCCTATAAGAACCGCATGATGGTTTGTAAAGGTATTCTTTCGTTCTTCGATGTACTGCCCGGCATTTAAAAGATAGTGGATATCATATCGCTCAATGAGAAACTTTCCCGTCTGCGGGTCGCGCAAGGTATTGAGATTGACCTTGTGATATATTCCATCGCCGGAGAAGTAAACCTTCCTTTTATTTTGAACGGCAGGTTCGAGGGCCTTCCAGTATGAAGCATAGGAGTATTCGTCGTCCACCGAAAAGCGCAATGCATTTTTGTAATAGATGGCCAGGCGGTTCTCCATATTGGTACCGTGCTTCATCAGTACTGGTTTCGGTTGGGTGGTGGTTTCCCGTGTTGTGACCAGCGCTGCGTAATAGACACTGTCCGTGAATCCGAAATTAACGCGTCCGGCAAGGTCTTCCTGAAAGGTTTTGAAATCATATTTCCGAAAGCGAATGACTTCGATCAGGGCGTCGTCGGGTTGCATCCGACGTTGAATGTCCTGCCAGGTAATTCCCGTGGCTTGCATTTTTTCTGCTACCGTTTCACTGGTCTTGAGACTGATCGCTTTCTCGAGCGCGTCGATCTCGCCTTCAAGCATATTAGTGCTGAAGCCGGCCGCTGACAATTCACGCCGCGAAAGCTGGTAGAGATGTCCCAGCTGATTGCGCTTTTCTTTCAGGAGATTATATTGTTTGATCAGCAGCGAATCCGCTTGTCCCCCAATCAGGGCCGCGCGTTTTTGCTGGGTAAAAAAGATGAGGGACTTGATGATGATCTGGTGGTTAAACACCTGCGTGAGAAGTTCGGGGTTTTTTTCCGAGGATTGGAAGGCGATGGTATTGAACCGTTCAAAATCCTCCTTCAGTTTTTTGTAGAACTGAACCTGTTCATCTTCGCTCAGGTTTGGGAAGATGTACCGGATCTGCCGGATGGCCAGCGCAATGGATTTTTGAAAAAGCGGCAGTGCCTTTTCAGGTTGCTGAATTGCCCAGTATACAACGGCCATGTTACTGGAGAGATCCATTAACAGGACGGACTCGTCGCCATAGGTGGTGCGTTTGATCTCGTACGCGCGCTGGTAATAGTCAATGGCCTCGTGAAACTTTCCTTGTGCTGTCAGTAATACAGCCATGTTGTTCATGACAGTTGCCGCGAGGTCATCGTTTTGTAGTTTGTAGCGAACGACAAGCTTATAAGCCTCGTCAAGGTGACCGGTAGCTTTTTGGTACTGTCCGTCTTTACGATAGGCAGATGCAAGGTTGTTCAATACCGTTATGTAAAACGGGTTTGATTCCGGGATCAACCCGGAGAGATCACTTTGTATGCCTTCAAAACTGGCAATGGCTTGCTTTATTTCACCTTGCTTTAACTGGATGCCCGCGATGTTGCTCTGAAGCGTAATGCAATACGACGACTGCCGACCCTCCGTTCGCTGGC
>DASPJC010000501.1:0-18256 GCA_035628815.1 Ohtaekwangia sp.
GGAATAGCTTCAATCTTACTTTTTCGTGCAGCGGCGCCCAGACTGTAAAAGTGCATTCACCATTATTATTAAGATGTGCGCCAAGGGGCGGGTATTGATACATCATGATCGTTGATTCACGGTAACCCGTGTGACCGCGTCATTAAAAAGTTAATGCCGGATTGATCGGCAGGATTCTGTATGATCACCGCACCGTTAATTATCCGGTTCAGGCATGGCTTTTTAAATATAAGGTGAAACATTTTTGGCTAGCGCAACCACTTTCAAGAACCCTGACTTTATGGATACACCACAGGATATCAAGGCTTTCAACCGCGCCTGGGATTTTCGTCCCCAACTTTATTTAAAGGCCGCGGAAGTTCTGCCTCACTAAAAGACAACAAAGCTGCCGGCCAGGCTGCCCGGAATAAGACTAATCGTAGTTGACTCATTTAAAATTATCCGTTATGACACCAGAACCACAATTGAATCGTAATCTCATTCTATATTTTCAGGTTCATCAACCGCGAAGACTTGAAAACATCAGTTTTTTCGATGTTGGATCATCCGGCCACTACTTTAATGATGAATTGAATAAGCAGATCGTTACCCGCATCGCACGGGAATGTTATCTGCCGGCAAATGCGCTACTACTCAGGCTCATCAAAAAATATCCCACACTGAAGATCGGTTTCTCCATCTCGGGGATTGCATTGGATCAGTTTGAGGAATTCGCGCCCGAAGTGTTGGATAGCTTCCGGCAACTGGCGCGCACCGGGTCAGTGGAATTTCTATCGGAAACATATTATCACTCCCTGGCAAGTATGATGCAAGGTGATGAGTTTGAAGCGCAGGTGATCAAGCACGCCGAACGGATCTATGAATTATTTTCGGTACGACCGACTGTGTTTTGCAATGCCGAACTGATCTACAATGACGAGATCGGCAGGCGCATAGCAATGATGGGATTTGACGGGATCATGACGGAAGGTCATGAGCATATAGTAACGACTCCTAACCGCCTGTACGAACATCCCGATAACAACAACCTGAAGATACTCTTGCGCAACTACAAGTTAAGTGACGATATCAGTCTGCGTTATGGCGACTATGCTTTGACGGCGGAAGAGTACATGGCCTGGCTAAACGGTGTGTCCGAAGACAGTGAAACCATACTGCTCGGCATGAATTATGAAACATTCGGTGAGCATCACAAAAAGGAGTCCGGTATATTCACTTTCCTGGAATCATTTCTGACTGCGCTCGGAAAGCAACATTCGCTTCAAATGGTTTTACCCTCGGACGCGGTTAAAAATATACCGTCGCGCGGAACGTTGTCCGTCCAGGATACCATTTCATGGTGCGGCGAGGATCACAACCTCCTTCCGCTCCTGGGCAACGAAATGCAGCGCGACTCCTTTTATACGGTATCGCGGATGGAGCAAAGTATAAAAGGAATGAATGATCCGCACAGCCTGCGTTACTGGCGATGTCTGTTAACCACCGATCATTTTTACTATATGTCGACATGGCGAAATAGCGATGATCCTGCAGCGGCGTATTTCAGCCACTATCCATCTGCGTACGAGGCTTTCATCAACTATATGAATGTGATCGCTGATTTCTCCATCAATGCGCAGCAACGGAAAGCGTCCTCACTTGAGAACGCGTCGATGGTGTCGGAGCAAGAGCGGCAGCAAACACGGGTTCCTACCTGGGCCATTACCGCGGGGCAGCACCATACATAATATTGATCATCATTTTAGTCGAAAATCCCTCATGCCAGCCAGGCGGCACAGGCAGAACATTTTCCTGGTATCGCTCCAGTACCTTACTTAAACACATTAATCAAATTGAATACAGAAATTTATCCAGGCAGTGCCTATCCGCTGGGCGCAAACTGGGATGGAAAAGGAATCAACTTTGCGCTGTTTGCGGACAATGCCACCGCTGTTGACCTGTGTCTTTTTAACACCGTGGACGATGAAGTTGAGACTGTCAGGATCAAATTGACGGAACGCTCTCACCAGATCTGGCACGTTTACCTGCCAGGGCTTAAACCCGGACAACTTTACGGTTACCGCGTGGACGGGCCGTATGATCCGCTCAATGGTCACCGCTTCAATCCCAGCAAACTCTTGATCGATCCTTATGCAAAAGCCATATCCGGCACCATCGATTGGAATGATGCATTGTTCGGATACGTTGTCGGTGACGCTGAGGAAGATTTGAGTTACAATGAGATCGACAGCGCTGCATTCATTCCGAAAAGCGTTGTCATCGATCCGCGTTTTGACTGGGAAGGTGACCAGCCGTTAAATATCCCCTACCACAAAAGCATTATTTATGAAGCCCACGTCAAAGGATTCACCAAGATCTGCCCTGACATCCCCGAGGAAATAAGAGGCACTTATGCAGGCATTGCCCACCCGGTGACCATACAATATCTGAAGGAGCTTGGCATTACGGCAATCGAACTGTTACCGGTTCATCATTTTATTGCTGATCGCCACCTGAAAGAGCGCGGTCTCACGAACTACTGGGGTTACAACACCATTGGTTTTTTTGCTCCTGATGCGCGATATACGAGCCGTGGTGTAACCGGTGAGCAGGTCATCGAGTTCAAAACGATGGTAAAGGCGCTGCACCAGGCGGGCATTGAAGTCATTCTCGATGTGGTCTACAACCACACGGGTGAAGGGAGTCATCTCGGTCCCACGTTGTCCTTCCGCGGCATCGACAACGCTTCCTACTACCGGTTGACGGAAGACAACAAACGCTTCTACATGGATTACACGGGCACGGGTAATACGCTGAATGCAAACCTCCCGCAAGTACTGCGCCTCATCATGGACAGTCTGCGTTACTGGATCACAGAGATGCATGTGGACGGCTTTCGTTTTGATCTGGCGGCCACGTTGGCACGGGAGCTTCATGAAGTAAACCGTCTCAGCGCATTCTTCGATATCATACACCAGGACCCGGTGATCTCGCAGGCGAAGCTTATCGCCGAGCCCTGGGATATTGGTGAAGGCGGATATCAGGTTGGAAAATTTCCGCCGGAATGGGCGGAGTGGAACGGCAAGTACCGGGATTGCATCCGCGATTATTGGCGCGGCGCGGAAAGTATGCTGGGCGAATTTGCCGAACGCTTTACAGGAAGTTCCGACCTTTATCAAAGTGATTTCAGGAGACCAACCGCCAGCATTAATTTTATTACTGCGCATGATGGATTCACGTTATACGACCTCGTGTCGTACAACGAAAAGCACAACGAAGCAAACGGCGAGAACAACCAGGATGGAGAAAGTCATAATCGCTCGTGGAATTGCGGCGCGGAAGGTCCGACCAACGACCAGGCTATCCTGAAATTACGGAAGCAACAGATCAGGAATTTTCTCGCGACACTATTTCTTTCACAGGGCGTGCCGATGCTGGTGGCCGGCGATGAAATCTGTCGCACGCAAAAAGGCAATAACAATGCTTACTGCCAGGACAACGAAATATCATGGCTGCACTGGGACGACGTTGACGAGGATGTCCTTCAGTTTACACGCGACCTGATCAAGTTCCGAAAATTGCATCCCGCATTTTGCCGGCGCCGATGGTTCCAGGGGCGGCCGATAAAAGGTATTGGCGTGGAAGATATCGCGTGGTTCCTTCCGAACGGGTCAGAAATGAGTGATGAACACTGGAATAACGATCTGGCGAAATCGATGGCCGTTTATTTTAATGGACGTGATCTGCATTCTGTGGGACCGACAGGGGAACCCGTTATTGATGACAGCTTCTATGTTATCTTCAATGCGCATCACGAGCCCCTCGAATACAAACTTCCTGAGTCGCGCTATGGGAAACAATGGACGCTCGTACTCGATACCAGTCAACCTTCTTTTAACAAAGACAATAAAACATACAAGCCCGGCGGAACGATCGAAGTCAACAGCCGGTCAATACTGCTGTTATCACATCCACTTGTAAAAGAAGAGCGTCTTAAAATCATGCAAGACAATGCCTGAAAATAAACGTAAGCAAAAGCCATTTATCGAGCAGCGCGGCGCTGGTATTTTACTGCACATCAGCGGGCTGCCATCAGCATTTGGTATCGGTGACCTCGGGCCGGAAGCTTACCGGTTTGCCGATTTCCTGCAGCGCAGCCGCCAAAAATACTGGCAGGTTCTGCCGCTGAACCCTACCACAGCAGCGGCAGGATACTCGCCCTACAGCGCCGTTTCTGCCATGGCAGGTAATGCACTATTGATAAGTCCGGAAAAATTAGCGGATGAAGGTCTGCTGAACCGCAGCATTCTCCGCCAGTACATGATTCCGTCCGCAGGCAAAGTGGACTTCCGGAAAGCGGAACAGGCAAAAGAAAAATTATTTGCCGACGCGTACAGCAATTTCAACAATGGCAGCTTCGCATCCCTCCAGAAAAGGTTTATGACGTTTTCAAAAAGGGAAGCTTATTGGCTGGACGACTACGCATTGTACGAGGTGATCAAAAAAAGTCAACAGGGAAAACCATGGTATGCATGGCCGGACGACCTGAAGAAAAGGAAAAAGACCGCACTCGAACGTTTCACCCGGGAAAACGCGGCGGGACTGGACTACGAGCGATGGCTGCAGTTTATTTTCTCATGGCAGTGGGCTGATTTAAAAAAGTATTGCGCCGGCGCCGGTATCCGTTTCTTCGGAGACCTGCCGTTTTACCTTAGTTATGATGCTGCCGATGTATGGTCACAACGCGAGCTTTTCAGTCTCGACAGCGCCGGAAACCCGAAAGGGGTCGCCGGTGTTCCACCAGATTATTTTAATAAAAACGGACAGCGCTGGGGGATGCCTGTGTTCCGTTGGGATGTGCTGAAAGAAACAAACTATGCCTGGTGGATGCAACGCCTCAGGAAGAACACAGAACTGTACGACATCTTACGGCTGGATCATTTCAGGGCTTTCTCCGATTACTGGGAAGTTCCGGCAAAAGAGAAAACGGCTGTCAAAGGTCAGTGGAAACCGGGGCCGGGAGCGTCATTTTTTAAACGCGCCGAACAGGATCTTCAACACCTCCCTTTTGTCGCAGAAGATCTGGGCGAGATTACAGAAGATGTTTACATCCTGCGCGACAAATTCGATCTTCCCGGAATGAAAGTGCTGCAATTTGCTTTTGGCGACAATATGCCTACGTCGGAACACGCGCCACACAACTATATCCCCAACAGCGTAGCATATACCGGTACGCACGATAACAACACCACCCGCGGCTGGTATCGCAAGGATGCAGACCGGGCAACCCTGAAACGTCTGGTCGACTATGCAGACCGCGATGTACGGGAAAGCACGGTCCACCTGGTGATGGGCCAGCTTGCCTATGCTTCTGTTGCCAATACCGTTATCCTTCCAATGCAGGATGTCCTTGGACTGGACGAGTCCGCGCGAATGAATACGCCCGCATCGCTGAAAAATAACTGGTTATGGCGCATGGAGAAGGGCGCGCTGACTTTGGGCATTCAAAATTTGTTGAAAAAATGGACGGTTACCTATAACCGCTAAGTCGCCTGCCGGACGAAAGCCGCCGTGCTGACAACAGCATTCGCCCTTAACGGGTTCGTTCCATTCACTATTTACTCATTCACTCATTTACTCATTTACTCATTCACTCATTTCTCAATGCGGTAACCGCTCCCTTGCATACCCATACACCCACGTTCCTGCGACGGCACTCAGCAGCGTAACGACGACCACTGTTGCGCCTGCGCCGATCTGTGCAAAGAGTGGCCCTGGACAAGCGCCGGTCATTGCCCAGCCAAAACCGAACAATAATCCGCCCTAGATGTTTCCTTTGTGAAAGGGCTTGGAGTCGAATGTGATGGGTTCGCCATGCAATGTTTTGATCTTGAATTTTTTGATCAGCTGGATGGATATTATTCCAACAACGAGCGCTGATCCCATCACGCCGTACATGTGAAAAGATTCGAACCGGAACATTTCCTGAATACGGAACCAGCTCATCACCTCCGATTTCACCAAAAAAACGCCAAACAAAATGCCGGTGGCAAGATAGCGCACGTTGTGCCACTGCGACGTTCCGCGTCGGGACGGATTGTCAGCGCGCACTTCAAAATCGGTATCACCAACTGGTTTTATTTTCGCTGATAAACTCATGACAGCGCCAGGATGTATGGGAGGAAGACATTGGCCATCAAAACGCCGCCAATCATAAAGCAGGCCGTTGCGATCATGGACGGGACCTGCAAGGCAGAAATGCCCATGATAGAATGCCCGGAGGTGCAGCCGCCGGCATAGCGCGTTCCGAACCCGACCAGAAACCCGCCACCGATCATCATCAAAAATCCCTGAAGTGTTGCAAGATTCTGAAAGTTGAAGATCTCCGGCGGTACCATCGAACGGTAATCGTTTATGCCATACTGTGCGAGATCACTTTTCAAATTTCCGGATATTGCAGCAGGTACGGGGGATGACAGCAGCTCTGCCGCGATCATTGCGCCGAAAAAAATGCCGGTTACAAAAAAGAGATTCCAGGCTTCCTTCTTCCAGTCATAATGAAAGAAAGGGATTTTTGCAGGTATACAGGCAGCACAGATGTGACGGAGAGAAGACGATATGCCGAACGCTTTGTTACCAACGATGAGCAACAAGGGAACCATAGCACCGATGAGCGGGCCCGCGACGTACCACGGCCAGGGTTGTGAGATGAAATCAATGAGCGTTTCCATGTGGATTTAACTTGATGGAATTATGCATTAAGGCTGTATGCCATCGTGGCCTGCAAAAAGAGCGGATCAGTCATTTTTCTTTTTCCATTCTTCGATTTGCTTTTTCAGGGCATCGACGGTCTTTACCGTTGCTTCTTCGAACGTTTTGGCTTGCTTGGAGGCAAAGAGATCGTTCCCCGGGATCACCAGTTTTACCTCGGATACTTTATTCTCGCGACTATCCGATTTATCGAGTTTGAGAAGAACTCTGGCTTCGATAATGCGATCCGTGAATAGTTCGAGTTTTTGCAGTTTTTCGTTAACAAAATCGATGAGTTCCGGCTGCGCTTTGAAGTCGGGTGATTGGACGAGAATTTTCATATTCAGTGCGTTAAAGCGGAAGATAGCCAGTTGCCGGCGGAAAAGAAAATCGTGCGCCCGACCTGTGCAGAATGGCTACACTCACTGAACAACCAGCGTTGAGCGAAACGTTTTTGCCTTCGTATAAACTGTTACGATGTAAAGGCCTTGTCCGATCCCGCGGGGCAAATTCAGGCGATGGTCCGTCACACCCGGAAAGACACGTTGCCTGCAGACGATTATTCCACGGCTCGAATAGATGACCACTTCGCTCTCCTCTTCGCAGTAAAAATCAAGGGTCGGGCCGTGATCTCCACCGGAGACCGGATTGGGAAAAATCCCGGGGCCACGATCCGTCGGGGTGTATTGGACGGCTATAAGATCAAATGTTTCAAGGGTACCGTCGAAGTCTGTTGCCTGCAGACGGTAATAGGATGTTCCGGCAAATGGTGCGACGTCGGTGTACGAATAGAATTGTTGCGTAACAGCGTTGCCTGTTGCTGCTATTTGCGCGAGGGTGTCGAAATTAAAGCCATCCCGTGAGCGGGCCAACGTGAAATAATCAACATTTTTTTCTGTCAGCGACGACCACGAAAGGTTCACCTGGTCGTCGTACGCTTCGCCCTTAAAATAGGCAAGCGCAACCGGGAGCGTGCCGTTTGTAATGGTGCGGGGCCCCGGTAGCGTTTGGCCCATACCAAGAGCCACCGGGACCCCGATACCAGAAAACACAAAATTTAAAAACCCGCTGCCTCTTAGGCGCCCACCTTCTTCGATGATCAGAACATCGTTGGAATCCAGTGAAAGATTACCCAGGACCAGTTCCCCCGCTACTGTTATGTTGATCACCGGGCCGAGCAAAAGAATTTTTGTGCCTGTGATCGTTACCGATCTGCCCACCGGTATAATGACGTTATCGTCATTTCCAGGCACGCAGTTGCAGCTCCAGATACCGGGCGTATTCCAGTTCCCGTTGCCTGTTGCAGTAATCGTGGCGCCGTAAATGTTCTGGCAAGATACCAATCCTGCCAGGAACAGGAACATTCCAAAATTCTTCATTCTAAAAGGGTTCATCGTTTCTGAAGCCGGGAGGGTCGAGCTTCGTTACCAGGCTGGCAGCAATTTAAAAAAAAGTGATATGGCCGGCAATATTGCATTGTAAGAAACAGGCGCATTCACCAGTTTTTATCTTCGTAAAACAACAGTTGTCGCTGAGCATAGACGCCGAATCGTTCACCCTGGGCAACGGGTAGTGTACATGCATTCACATTAAGTTGAAAATTGCCAAGGACTCCGGCCGATGACAACTCTCAGCATAACTGGTCCGTGTAATGTCTATCACTCAGCGACTTACAAATCAAAAAATAGGCCTGGCACATTAATTTAAATGACTTCGTAAAAAGGCAACATGAGCCAGGCATTCGTACGCGAGGGTGATGACCAATGGCTTCAGGACATTCCACCAACCCTGAATGCCCTTATTCTATTCTTAACGCGTGAAAACGGCGGCATCCGGGTCTACGAACAAAAAAATTATGCTGGGTCGGACGGGCGCATGGTTCATGTCATGAGCAATGGACTACATTATGCCAAAAACGATAAAGGCGTCTGGCAGATCGTCTGATCATCGCAATTATCCGTAAATTCCGGTGTAACCCCGGAACAATGACGAAAAGAGACTTCTTCAGGATCATCTTAAAGATCTTTGGCCTTTATTTTTTCATCCATACGATCTTCACCGCGCTGCCCAACAACCTCATTTTTTCCATCAATTATCTTTCCGGTAATGATGCCAGTGTCTATCTCCTTTTATGGATCTTGCTATCGGTCATTGTTACTGGCGGACTGTTCATCCTGCTGATCTTTCAGGCAGATAAAATTATCGCCTTACTGAAACTCGACACCGGATATGATCAGGCCGACATACGGGTAGAAAATTTTAACGACGAGAACATTATCAAGCTCGGTTCAGTCCTGATAGGAGGATTGCTCATTACGGATAACGTTCCGGTATTTTTGAGCCACCTGCATACTTATATCCTGGAACAGAATGAGGAAATGTACATGGGCACGAACAACAACTTCGGGTGGATTACCAGCGTGGTCAATATTTTTATGGGATATCTGCTACTCTCGAATTACCAGTGGATCGGCAAGATCTTAAAGTCAAAACAAAAGCCTTCTTAAATGAGACCTACTCAATAATGCTTCGAAGGTAATCGCCCAACAGGTAGGCGACGGTAGCAGCAGCGGTGCCCAGCAACAGCGTCTCACCAATGCTTCGCAACATTCCGGCGCGGGTTACATATGTTTTGATGTAACCGATCAGAATAAACGCGAGCATGGTAACAATGCTGGAGAGTATGAAGGGATCAAGGTCAACGTGACCTGCATACGACAATACATAAACAATGAGGGGTATTGCGCCTGCAACAATAAATGCCAGCAATGTCGACAGCCCCGCCTTGAATGGAGATTTTTGTTCCAGGGATAATCCGAGCTCGTCTTTCATCATGGTATCCAGCCACACTTCCTTGTCAGCGGTAATGCGTTTCACGACCATGTCGAGTTCCGCACCGTCAAATCCCTTTGCACGATAAATTTCCTCAATCTCCCTGCGTTCCTCTGCCGGCATATGTTCAATCTCCCACGCTTCAATGCGCCGGTGCTTGTTGTAATTGTCAGCTTCCGATTTTTTTGACAGATAACTTCCGATGGACATCGACAATCCGTCAGCAAAAAGGTTTGCCAGTCCCAATATCAACACAATGGAAATACCGAGTTCGGCGCCCGCCGATCCAGCCACCACGGCAAAAGTTGTGACGATCCCGTCGATCGATCCGTAAACTATCTCCGGCAGGTATTTTTCAAAGCGGCGCATCCAGCGGCTGGCGCTGCCGTGCAGTCTGGCTTCTGTAGATATTCGCTCCATAGATGACTCAATCTGTTCCCGACATCGAAGCAACAGGACGTAAAGGACAAAGGTATGCGATTCGGCAAAAATTATGGAAGGAAGGCGCAATAACTTCCGTCGTGCATATTTATGCGAATTGCCTTGTGACAGGGCGGTGCAAGACCGATATTGATATAAAAATCACTATGAAAAAAGTCGTCCTGATCACGGGGGCATCGGGCAATCTGGGCAAGGCTGCTGTTGAACGATTTATCGCCGAAGGGTACCATATTGTTGCCACTGTGACCCCGGGTAAATCACTTAACTTTGCCGCGGAGCAGGTCGAGGAAGTCGAGGTTAACCTCACCAATGAAGTGATGGTGCAGGATGTGATCCGCCGCGTTCTCGAAAAGCATAGCGCAATCCACGCCGCTCTCCTTCTTGCCGGCGGTTATGCTTCGGGCAATGTTCACAGCACGGATGGTGACACGTTAAAAAAAATGTGGTCGTCCAACTTCGAAACAGCTTACTACATCACGCGGCCGTTGTTTGAACATATGCTCTCTCAAAATGGCGGACGAATTGTTTTTGTCGGTGCAAGGCCGGCGCTACAACCTGCTGACGGTAAAAAATCGCTTGCCTATGCCTTGTCCAAATCGCTTCTTTTCAACCTGGCGGAAATACTCAACGCGGAAGGTGCTGAAAAAAATGTTGTTACCGCCGTGATTGTTCCCAGCACGATTGACACACCGCAAAACCGGGCGGCTATGCCGAAGGCGGATTTCTCCAGGTGGGTGAAGCCCGAAGACATTGCCAATGTTCTTGCGTTTGCCGTCTCGTCTGACGGCATCCTGCGTGAGCCGGTATTCAAGGTGTATGGAAAAACATAATGGCTTGTGCCGGTTGCAACAATCCACATCCTGTAAGCTGGGGTATAGGAAATTGCCATCGACGCTTTACCTTATTCCTGAATAGACCATCATGAGATACTTCGCGCCTATCCTGCCATTTCTTATCGCGTGGGCTCTCAGTTTTGTAACACAGGCCAAAATAAGAACAGTTGCGATACTACCGCCCGACAGCTTACCATGCATGACCAATCCTCAGGCCCGTCAATTCGATTTCTGGATAGGTCATTGGGATGTATATGTCACAGGAACGAAAAAACATGCAGGATCCAGTCATGTTGAGATGGCTGCCGGCGGATGTGCTATCCTCGAACATTGGACATCCATCGCCAACGCTCCCTATACTGGAAATAGCATCAACTTTATCGACCCCGCGACGAAAAAATGGAAGCAGGTGTGGATCGGATCCGAAGGCATCAATGTCTCTGAATTTCTACATGGCGAATATCGTGACGACGCCATGCGGTTCGAGTTCGCGACAACGGATACCAGCGGGAAAAAGACACTGACACACTTTTACCTCTTTAACGAGACCTTGGACCAGGTACGACAGCTTCATGAAATCTCCAAGGATGATGGAAAAACGTGGACAGCCACCTATGACTTCACATACCGCCGTCGAAAAACAAAACAATAGTTATTGGAGGAGTTTATACTCCATCATCACTCGTAAAACCTCCGCCACGCCCCATGCCTGTGAAAAGCATCCCTTCGGAAGATGCGGTTCCTTCCCATCAAAGATCTCTGAGACAGATCCAATGCATGCTTCATCAAGATGATCCAAAAACCGCTCAACAATTTCTGAAGCTTTCCGCGCTCCTCTTTTACCACCGTGTTTCACCAGCGCATCTACGTACGGTCCCAGCAAGTAACTCCACACTGTTCCCTGGTGGTAACTCGCATCGCGCTGCAACAACGTGCCTTCGTATACCGGCTTGTAATCTGGGTGCAAGGGCGACAGACTTCGCAGCCCGCGAAATGTCGCCAGCTGCTCTTCAACTTTTTGCAGCACCTTGCCTGCCCTTTCACGGGAAAGCAACGCAAATGGCAAGCTCGCCGCGTACAACTGGTTGGGTCTTACATCAGCCGATTTTACATCACCATCAATGTAATCGTAGAGGCACTGCGCGGCTTCGTTCCAAAAAATCTTATTGAAATTCTTTTTTACACGATCTGCTTTCGCCTTGTAGTCTGCAGCGGCGCCTGCTTCGTATTCCATCAAAAGAACGTGCATGATACGAAGTGCATTATACCACAGCGCATTGATCTCGACCGCCTTACCCCTGCGCGGCGTTACCACCCAGCCATCCACTTTTGCGTCCATCCAGGTTAGCTGTACACCCTCCTCACCGCCGCTTAACAACTCATCGGTTGGATCCACTTTGATCTTATGCCGGGTTCCCTTGTAATGCCACGCAATACTCTCCTTTAGTGCAGGCAAGAGCTCCCCGACCAGCGCCTTGTCCCCGGTCAAAGTAAAATACTTATAGACCGCATAAAAGAACCAAAGGGTTGCATCGATCGTGTTGTACTCCGGCGCTTCACCATTGTCGGGAAACCGGTTAGGAAGCATTCCCTCACGCATACTTGCGGCAAAGGCCTTTAAAATACTCCCAGCTTCCGCCCATCTGCCCGTAACCAGGCATAATCCCGGCAACGCGATCATAGTATCTCTTCCCCAATCTGAAAACCAGGGGTATCCTGCAATAATCGTATGAAGATCGCCGCGCCTGACGATGAACTGATCGGCTGCCAACGATAATCGTTTTAATTTGTCATGCATCGAAAATTTTTGGACGACTTCGCTTCTCCTTCGCCGCTCATTTTCCAGCAGGATAAAGGGATCACGACCGGAGGGATCAGCAGTCGAAATGATGACACCGGCCCGGTCACCCTTTTTCAAAGGCAGCAAAAATTTCCCATGTGTATACAAGTCCGCACAAAACGCCAGCCCGCGCGATTGTTCCACTGAATACTCAACGTTATAGTACCACCCTTTGCTTTCCACAAACTCCGACCGGGGAACGTTGATGAACAACTCGGGGCATCCGTGATAGTTGAGCGTCTGGAAAACGCCCTGGTGGAATAAATAGGGAAGCCCGATGGCATCGTTGCCATGTGACAGATGATGGTGGTCGCGACAGGCGTATAAGGGCAGCAGTTCCAGCGTAAATGAATCCGGCGCTTCTGCCACTTCATAAATTATGACCGTAGTGTTTTCGCCATATACCATCGCGATGGTCTTTTTCAAGGTCACCAACGGCGTTTGGTAAACGAAAACAGGAAACAGGTCACGATTGAAATCAACCAGGTACTGGTATCCCCGAGGATGAATCGCACCCGGGTACTGATTAGCACCTAATTCAAAGCGCGCTTCACCGCAGACAATGGTTTCATCTAATTTTGACAAGACTACCATCCGACCTACCGGAGGTTGTGTTGCCGCGATCAATAAACCATGGTACTTTCTTGTGAGCACGCCCGCAACAGTCCCGGCAGCATAACCGCCAAGACCATTCGTCTCGAGCCACTCCATGCCGGTGGAAATACTGAAGTCCCGTAGTTGATCGCTGGTCATAGCTGCTTTATTTCCTCGGTTGGATAAGCTTCGCTACCAGGCCTGTCCATCCGGTTTGGTGGGTTGCGCCCACACCCCTTCCGTTGTCGCCATGAAAATATTCATAAAAGAGTATGTGATCCGCGAAATGCTTGTCGTTCAAAAGTTTCTGATCGTCGCCAAAAACAGGGCGCTTGCCATTCTTTCCCTTTTTGAAAATACTGATCAATCGTTCGGAAAGATCAGCGGCAATTTCCTTGAGGGTGAGCATCCTGCCCGAACCGGTCGGATGTTCGACCTTGAAATCCTCACCGTAATAGTGATGGAACCGTTGTAACGATTCGATAATAAGATAATTCACCGGGAACCAGATTGGTCCCCGCCAGTTCGAGTTGCCGCCAAACAGCGACGTATCACCTTCACCCGGTGTGTACTTTACTGTAAATGCCGTGCCGTTGGCGTCTAGCCTGTAAGGATTAGCTTCGTGTACTTTAGAGAGGGCCCTGATACCGAAAGGGGACAAAAACTCGGCGCCGTCCAGCATCCGCTTCAGCAGCCGCTTCATCCGGTGGCCTCTCAGCAGCGACAGTAAATGGCGTTCATTCTTTCCCTTCTCGCCCCACCGTGAGATGAGGTTCGCAAGATCAGGTCTGTTTTTAAGGAACCATTCGAGCCGTGCCGTGAATTCGGGCATTGTTTTGAAAATTTCCTCATCGAGTACTTCGACGGCAAACAAAGGAATCAGGCCCACCATCGAGCGCACCTTCATTTTTATCCGCTGATCATCCGCAGTGTGGAGCACGTCGTAAAAAAATTCGTCCTCCTCATCCCACAGATTTATCCCTTCATTGCCCACGTTCGCCATTGCTCCTGCGATATACAGGAAGTGTTCAAAAAATTTTGTTGCCAGGCTCTGATACGTTGGATTCGTTTTCGCCAACTCCAGGGACATGCGCAGCATATTCAGCGTGAACATAGCCATCCAGCTCGTACCGTCTGATTGCTCGATATAGCCACCTGTCGGCAAATGATTGCTGCGGTCGAACACGCCGATGTTATCCATGCCCAGAAAGCCGCCCTGGAAAATGTTGTTGCCGTTGTAATCCTTCTTGTTAACCCACCAGGTGAAGTTCAGCAGCAGCTTTTGAAACACCTCTTCAAGAAACCGGTGATCGCCCTTCCCCTGCAGTTTCTGATCGATTTTGTACACGCGCCATGTAGCCCATCCGTGAACAGGAGGATTAACGTCGCCCAGCGCCCACTCATAAGCGGGGATCTGCCCGCTGGGATGCATATACCATTCCTTGGTAAACAGGAGTAGCTGGCCTTTGGCAAATTCGGGGTCGATCATTGCGATTGGAATCGTGTGAAAGGCAAGATCCCACGCGGCATACCAGGGGTACTCCCATTTATCCGGCATGGAGATAATGTCCGCGTTGTGCAGGTGCATCCAGTCGTGGTTGCGGCCACGCCGGCGCTCAGGTGGAGGTGGTGGTTGCGCGGGGTCACCTTTCAGCCATGTGGCCACGTCGTAGTAAAAGAATTGTTTGCTCCACAGCATACCGGCCAGGGCCTGGCGCTGAATATTCCTTTGATCGCCGTCTTTGATAGCAACCTGAAGTTGATGATAGAATTCATCCGCTTCCTTTTTTCGCAAAGTGAATATGGAATTGAAATCAGAGAAAGGGCGCGTCAAAAACTTTGGAGAAAGCCGCAACCTGAGCACTGACGACTTACCGGCACCGACCGTCAGATCGTAATTGAATGCTGCTTTTGTCCCCCTTGAAAGATGATTCACGGCCTCAGACCTACCCTGTACAAGAAAATCGTTGATACCGTCTTTAAAGACTCCTTCCCGCGAAATATTATACAGCCGCTGCGTGTTGGTCTCGTTCTCACAGAATAAGGCCTGGGGCCCGTGTTCCCCAAAAAGATACTGGTTACCCAGTTTTTCATGAACAGCCTGGATCACCCCGGCATCATCCTGCACCAGCTCGGGCCGATAAGGATCATGTTCCCAGGCCCAGGTATTGCGAAACCAAAGTGTGGGCAGTACATGCAGTTCGGCGTCTTCGGCAGAACGGTTGTAAACGGTGATGCGAATGAGGATATCATCAACATCAGCTTTTGCATACTCTATGTAGATATCAAAGTATCGGTCATCACTAAAGACGCCGGTGTCCATAAGCTCGTATTCCGGATCAAGCTTTCCACGCTTCCTGTTTTCTTCCACCAGCTTGTTGTAGGGAAATTCGCACTGAGGATACTTATACAGCATCTTCATGTACGCATGCGTCGGAATATTGTCGAGGTAGTAGTATTGCTCCTTACAATCCTCACCGTGGTTGCCTTCGTTGCCGGTCAGGCCAAACAACCGCTCCTTCAGGATGGGGTCTTTCTTATTCCAAAACGCACATGCAAAGTTGATGCGTTGCTTGTCATCGCTGATACCCCCGATGCCCTCTTCTCCCCACCGGTACGCCTTGCTTCGTGCGGCATCGTGCGAAACGTATTCCCACGCATTGCCATGCGGACTATAATCTTCCCGCACCGTACCCCATTGGCGCTCTGTAAGGTAGGGACCATACTTGCGCCAGTTCTTAACCTTGTCGCGATCTTCAATGAGGCGTCTTTCTTCGGAAGTCATAGGGGTGTTGATGTGCGCATGTGTTGATGTGTTGGCGTAAATGGCAAGGACATTAACGATATAAAATCTTATAGTAGTAATCCTGCATACAATAAAAGTACTAGCTCAAAAAATCCCGACTGGTTGGTCCCTGTATACCACATCAACACATCAACACATCAACACGTCAACACATCAACACGTCAACACGTCAACACATCAACACGTCTACCCATTATCCTCAAAGCCCGGGTACAGCAACATCCCTCCGTCAACGAATAGCGTAATCCCATTCACATATTCGGAATCATCGGATGCAAGCCAAACCGCGGCAGCGCCGATATCGTTCGCTTCGCCGATGCGTTTGGCGGGGATTAACTTCAGGAGATTTTTGTAGGCTTCAGGTGTTTGCCAGGCGGCATGGTTGATCGGTGTGCGGATCGCGCCGGGACCTATACTATTGACGCGTATTTTCTGGGGTGCGTACTCCTGCGCAATACTTTTCATCAGCATCATGACACCGCCTTTGGATGCAGAGTAATTGGCATGGCCGGCCCAGGGAATTACTTCATGTACGGAGCTCATGCAAATTATTTTTCCGGCGGACTTCGACCGTTCCGGCTTCACACCTCTTTTCAGAAATTCCTTGATGGCCTCGCGGGCGCAGAGGAACTGGCCGGTAAGATTGACGCTGATCACATGGTCCCACTGTTCAAGCGTCATCTCATGGAACTTCGAATCGTTCTGCAAGCCGGCGTTGTTGATGAGAATGTCGAGCGTTCCATAACGCTCTATCGTTTGTCGGAACATTTCCAGGACTTCGTCCTCTTTGCTGACGTCTGCCTTGACGATAAAGCCATCCCCGCCGGCAGCTTTTATTTCTTCCAGTACTTTTTCAGCTTTTCTGGCGCTGCTCGAATAATTTACGACTACCTTCGCCCCGGCCTCTGCCAGTGCTTGTGCCACGCCCGCCCCGATGCCGGAACTACCGCCCGTTACGAGGGCTACCTGTCCTTCCAGTTTCTTTGTTTTTACGATCATAAAGTATCTTTTAGTCTCATGTTTTGGATGGCTTTCGGGTGCCGGCGGATGAAGGTAATAAAAAAGCCTTTGCTTTCCAGCAAAGGCTTCTGGTCAGATTCCCGCAGTACGCAGGGCTGTCACCAGGCTTTCTTCAAACAAACCCAATTAAAAATTAGTGATGCGGCTCAATCGAGTTCCTCAAGTTTAACATCATCGAGTGTTATACCCGAGGTTCCAAGGTTTCCATCCCAACTGCCCACCTTGATGATCAGGTTGATGGTTCCGCTTTCATCAAAAGTGACTGAACCGTTCTGACCCGTACCCGCGCCGTCATTGCAACCCAGTGTCGCGAGGTCACCAGCGAAGGCTGACGTGCCACATCCAGCCCAGGTGTTCAGGCCCGTATACATATATGCGCCATTGCCATAGTCCGAGCCATCGGTGGGTGTTTCCGGTGTAATGAACACCTCCATCCAGGATTGCGTCGCTCCGGATCCCGACACCTGTGCCGAAAATTTGTATGTCTTATCGGCCTCCACTTCTACCGATTGCCAGACGATCACATTGGTCTGTGCAGTGCCGGTACCGTTGGAAAATTTAAGTACACCGTTCGTAAACTCCGCTGTCGTCAGCGTGGTACCCGCGCTATAAATGTTCCAGGCATCCGGATCTGACATATCCCCACCCGTAATAAGGTTAACAGCATTGCCTTCAACGACTACTTGTTTGGTTATCACCTTCGACCCTTCTTTCGATTTGGCCATGAGGGTGACAATGTAGGTACCGCCGGTGAGGTAACGGTGAGTCGGATTCTCTTCCAGTGAGGATGTATTGTCGCCGAAGTTCCATTGGTAAAACGACGCGCCTTCAGACTGATTGCTGAACGACAGTTGCTGTTTATCCTCATCGTCGACGGTAAACGTAAATTCAGCTTGCGCTTTCGATCTGCCGATCTCGTCATCTTCGCAGGCGATTACAGCGAGTGCAAGAAAAGCGAACAGTATGGATTTTAGTTTCATAGTTATTTCATTTTAGCATGATGTAAAATGAAAGGGTTAAGAACGGATTCAAAACCCTTTCGCTGTTATTGGAAAGCCGGTACGTGTTGTTCCAGCACGCCGGGGTTCATCAACCGTATTTCGGACGCAGGAATAGGCAACATACCATAGGTATTCGTTTCAAATTTCCGGCCCTGAAAAT
>DASPJC010000502.1:0-8821 GCA_035628815.1 Ohtaekwangia sp.
CTTGCCATATTTTACAAAGTTGATCTTCCTGCTGCGTGCTCCTGAATCCAGCCGGTTCCTGACTTCTTCCAGAAACTGGTCGTGGTAATAAAGCTCATCCACGAGGCCGGCTTCCTTCGCCGACCGTGCATCCCGCACCGTCATATTATCAGAAAGCTCCTTTAATTTTTCAGCGGGTATGTTCCGTGCTTCGGCAATCCGTTCAAGCATATAGTCGTTGATCGAATTGACCAGCTCGGTAAGTTGTTGGCGGTTTTCGGGGCTCATTTTTTCCAGGAGGAAAGGTTCCACCGCCGATTTAAATTCACCGACGCGGAATACCTGCGGCTTGATTTCGAGCTTGTCGAACAGGCGCTTGAAGAATGCAATCTCCGCCGTGAGACCGTTGAACTCGACCTCGCCTTCCGGATGGATAAAAACCTTATCCGCGGCCGATGAGAGGTAGTAGGCGCCTTCCGACATCACTTCATTATAGGCGATCACCCATTTTCCGCTTTTCCGGAACTCGATCAGGGCGTGCCTGATTTCTTCGAGCGTTGAAAAACCGGTCATGGGATAACTTACTTCGAGATAGATGCCCTGAATTTTATCATCATCCTGTGCGTGATGGATCGCTTCCTTGAGTTGCATCAGGCCGATCTGCGGTGCCTGTGATCCACCGAATGGAAACCCCGCAAAAGGGTTCTCCTGCTCCAGCTCACTGATCTGCGCGTCCAGTTTTAAATGCAAGACCGAATTATTCCTGATGACGACCTCCTCTGATGAGGATGCCAGGATCACGACAAAGAAAAGAATGCCCAGTACCGTGAAAACGAACAGTGCGAGCAGGGCTGCAAAAAAGCTTCTGAAAAACATACGGTTGATTTATGGTTCGAAATTAAGCAATACAGGTCCGAATAAAAAAGTATGTTTGCAGCGCTCAAAATTACATGGAGACCAACATATTTCTTTCCCTGGGCTCAAATCAGGGGGATTCGCAGAAAATACTGCCGGAAGCGATCAGGATGATCGGATCGCAGGCAGGAACCGTTGTGAAGGTATCCTCGGTTTATCGTACCGCAGCCTGGGGCAAGGCAGACCAGCCCGATTTTCTGAACCAGGTCATTCAGGTCCAGTCCAGTCTTATGCCCGCGGAACTGATGGATGCAATGCTCGGGATCGAGCAATCGCTGGGACGCCACCGCACTGAAAAATGGGCGCCGCGCACGATAGATATCGACCTGCTTTTCTATGGCGATAACGTAACAACATCCCCTTCCCTGACCCTTCCCCATCCGCACCTCCAAAACCGAAATTTTGTACTGGTCCCCCTTGATGAAATCGCGCCTGACTTCATTCACCCGGTGCTGAAAAAAACTGTTCGCACACTGCTCGCCGCCTGTGAGGATACACTTCCGGTAATACGATGCTGATAACGACCCGCGCTATGAACTACAACGCGTATTTCTTAGGAACTTCAGCAACGGTAATGTGCATGCTATCTGATCTACTACCGACAGACTGACTTTTCAGGCTAGCAAACACGCCCTGAAAATTAGAATCAACGATCAGGTAACATGACACCTGAAACCCTGAACTTAAACGATCAGATGCTCCGGGTCTCGACCTGTGGCGCGATCTTTTTGACCAGGCCCTGCAAGACCTTTCCGGGCCCGCATTCAATAAACGTCGCCGCCCCATCGCTCACCATGCGCTGCACGGATTGCGTCCATCGGACAGGCGCCGTAAGCTGATCGATCAGATTTTTTTTGATGATGTCGACATCAGAGGAGGGCGATGCGTTTGCATTCTGATAGACCGGGCACACCGGCGTGTTGAATGCAGTCGCTTCAATGGCGGCAGCAAGTTCTTCCCGCGCTGGTTCCATGAGCGGCGAATGAAACGCTCCCCCTACCTGCAGCGGCAGGGCGCGTTTGGCACCAGCAGCCTTTAATTTTTCACACGCTATTTCGATACCTTTTATCGAACCGGAGATTACCAGCTGGCCCGGGCAGTTATAGTTGGCCGGCACAACGATCTCATCGATCGATGCGCAGATATCTTCCACCACGGCATCATCCAATCCCAGGATCGCGGCCATCGTCGAAGGATTAATTTCGCACGCTTTCTGCATGGCAAGGGCGCGCTGGTAAACCAACTTCAGTCCATCCTCGAATGAGAGTGCCTTGTTTGCCACGAGGGCAGAAAATTCTCCAAGTGAATGCCCCGATACCATGGCCGGTGAAAATGATTCAGCGGAAAGTGCCAGTGCGACGGAATGCAAAAAGATGGCGGGCTGGGTAACCCGGGTCTGCTTTTGTTCCTCCGCCGACCCTGTAAACATGACCGCTGTAAGATCGAATCCCAGTATCTCATTAGCCTGATGGAAAAGTTTTTTTGCACCGGGACTTGTTTCATAGAGGTCTTTACCCATTCCCGTAAACTGGGCACCTTGTCCGGGGAAAACGTACGCTTTCATGCTGATTGTGATTTTGTTGGAGCGCAAAATAACGAAAAGAAAATACGATCCCGTTATTCGAGGAACCGGGCTTTAAGTTCCGGTGTCGGGACCATACAGGCGTCCTTTCTGCCAAACCATTTATACCGATTCCTAGAAATCACATCGTAAACCCAATTGCGGAGGAACCGCGGAAAAATGAGCACGATACGGAGCGCAGGCCAGGCCCCGTTAAGATAACGGCAAATCTCCAGCGCCGCATCGCTTCGCTCGAATACCTTTCCATGCTCAATGAAAATTACCGTGTGAAGTGCGTCCGGATTGCGGCCGATTTCCTGCAGTTTTAATCGCGCATAACGGGATTGAAGCGAAGCGAACCTCAGTCTCGCCAGCGGGTCGCGTTTGATAACAAAAATGACAAAAGCACTACACAGGTTGCAAACGCCATCGAACAGTATTACCGGGTGATCATTGTTGTCCATCCAGCAGGTGAACCCATCCTTTGAACACCTTTACTCTTTCACGGGGATCGACCACGTCGAAGGTTACCTCAGCAATGTAGAAGTACACCGCCGGCGCCAACTGCTCCCCGTTTTTGTCCTTGCCATCCCAGTCGATGTAAATGGTGCGTTCGCCGCCCGATTCATACTCAAAAACCTCCTGCCCCCAGCGGTTATAGGCGGTAAATTTTACCTTATCGACAAAACGCGCGCACTTCTGCCGCAACCTGAACAAGGCGTCGTCGGGGGGGCAATTCACTTCCTGGCAAACGCCGCGGGTGCTGAACGCGCTGAAGAAATCATTATAGCTATCACCGTTAGGACTGAAGACATTGGGCAACTCATAGTATGGACAATTGTCACCGCAGATCTCATTACTGAACTCGCCCTTGTTACCGGAGCGATCGATCGCGCGTAATTTATAACATCGCGCGAATGATGGAAGATCTTCATCCAGGTAACTGGTGGCCGTACCCGGGATCGTTTCGACGAAGACAAAATCACCGCCCTTGGACCCTGACACCCACACCTCGTAAAAACGGATGTCGGAGCACTGCGGATCATCGGGCCGTGTCCATGTAATGTTGTTTTCAAAGGTATTGGCGCCGCAAAGCAGCCCTTCGTCAATGTATTCTTCGCAAGGCTTCAATGCGATGTCCAGCACCGGGGCGCAGGGGGGAATACTGTCACCCGGTTGGGTGCAGATCCGCTGCGAGAAATTTCGTAAGGTGTCCGGAAGATCCGGGTTGCCATACGAACCGAGTGTTTCCACGCGGTAACAGTAAACTGTTCCTTCCACCAGGGGCGTATTGTCGTATTGGCCTGAGTCAATATAGGTCAGTCCATCGGTCGTTACTTCCAGTGTATGGATCAGCACCATGTCTTCATCGGGCGAGTTTTCACTTCCACGATAGATCTTGTGCCGGTATCCCGGTATCTGGTTGGACCACGGTACTTCTGCACGCCAGGAGAGCACGATGCGGCCAATCTGTGACTGCGTTTCGAGCCTTACCGACGAGGCCGGTGCTGAAGAACCCAGTTGATCAGCACCCGCATAGGCGGTCACCGAATAGGTGTACACTTTGGTTTCGGTATCCAGGGATGCGTCAACAATTGAGTCGGCGAGGGCGCCGCTGTTGGTAATCGTTGCGACCAGTGTCGAATCGTTTCCACGTGTAAATCCTTCTGAACGATAGACTTCATACGTATAGGGCGGTGGCAGTAGCGCCTCCGGTGGCCTGAACCATTTGACCTTCATTGTGCCATCATTAACACCGGTGGACAACACCGATACATTGGTAATGACCGGCGAATCGTCCAGGATCGGACCCACGCACGTATCCGAGGATACGATACTTTCGCCACCCTTGGGTGAAGGGAAGATCGCCACCAGCCTGTAACAATAGCGCGCGCCAGGGGCCAGGTTTTCATCGACATACTCGGTATTACCCTGCACGGGCAGCTCCTGTATAAGCTCGTAACCCAGGTTCGGGGGCATTCCGGTCTGGCAATCATCCGGTTCGAAGGCGACGCTGTCAACCCTGCGCCAAACCTGCATGGTTTCTGCATTCTGACAGGCGTAAGGATCCCACTTCAGGGTGACCGAACGGTTGGGATTTACAGTGCGGTCGTTCCACACGGGTTTCGGCCCAACCACGCGGATGAACATGGATTTAAATGTTGCGAGCATGGGACTTCCGTTCGTAGGGTTGTCGGTCACCTTAAACACGACCTGGTAGGGCTGGTCTTTCACATGGCTGCAATCCGTCTGCCATAATAACCTGGCGTTGGTGGGTGACGATCGGAATGCCGGGGCGGGCGTGAGTGTTGCCTTGCCCGGAAACTCATTTCCCAGGATCTGGGCGAACGCCTCGATCATAACCTGATCACCATCGGGGTCTGTTCCAATAATGCCACCCAAAAGATCGGTGTCGATCAACTCCCCGGCTTCCACACAAATATCGTCCGGGATTTCGAGCTCGGGTCGCCGGTTGTTACAATCGTCTTCGACGATGATCTGCATGTCGCGCCGCACATATCCCATCTCGTACCATCGTCCATCGGGGCCCCGTCGCCACTCGATTACGTGGAATGCAATATTATATTCTCCCACGGCGCCGGGCGCATCCCAGGTGATATCGCCGTACTGCGGATCGATGGTGAATGTCGGCGGTCCATCGTCGGTTTCGTTACCCGTGGCATAGTCGGTATAAAAAGCCGGGTTATTCGGATCGCGATAGTTCAGTACTTCCGTTCTTACATTGCTGAACGGTGTTACAAACTTGTATGAGATACTATCTTCATCGACGTCATCGAAAGCGCCAGGGTTATGCGTCCATGCGATACCGGAGCAGGCACGGTCAACCGGTGGGACAGTGATTTTGGCAGGACTGCTGCAACCGAGGAACGGGTCTATTTTAATCTTCGTTTCCAGGTAAAAAGGTGTATCCACGGACTGATCCATGTTAAGGATACCCTGGTTGCGGTTGACTTCAATATAACTGATGATAAATTCGTCTGCTCCGGCGTAATCGTGACGGATAGAGTAAGTAACACGCGCCACTTTTCTTACCGGGTCGATCATGGTCCACGTCGCGCCGGGAACGGTGGTACCCTGGACGATCTCGGGAACCGTGATTCTTCTGGTCCCGTCACCGAAGTAGAGAAAGTCTGTACTGCCCCCGAAAGGAACACCGCTTTCAGTGTCAATGTAGGCGATGATAGTGATCATATAAGACCGCGTACACCCCACGCCGATCTTTTCGACGATGATATTTCCGGCACGCATGTGCGTCGCATAGGTTGTTCCGGTGATGCAGAAAACAATGAGTATCAACAGCGAAAGGATGCGCAGGATCTGCCCGGAATAATGAGACGCTTTCATGAACCTAAAGTAAAATTCTTCCTATTCAACACCAAAAGAAGTGATTAAGTTACAATATATAACGTTCAGGATGAACCTGAAAGCTATGCTAGTAACGCTGCTGATGCCGGGATTATTCTTATCGGGCCACAACTTTCTTGTGCCTGCCTGTCAGCACACTAAAATATCAGTGCCAGAGCCTTTGCGGGCCGGCGCCGCATATAAAAAAATAAGACCTTCTTTTTCCGGCTTTCCATTATTCTGATATCTTGCGCACCGTAAAAAAAGACCTAACCCGCGATTACCCTCGATGAAACCCGACGTCCGGACCCTAAGGGCTTCACTACTGAAGCGCGAGCTGGAACTCCAGCGCCTTATCCGTCAAATGAAATTCGATCAGCTTCACCAGAGTCCCGTTTTTAAAAACCTCGAATTGGAGCTGGATAGTGTTAAAACGCAGCTGTCGTTACACCTCGAGAGCGAAAAAAAATAAGGGATAACCGCTTACGGTTCATCCTCCTTTGCGCAATTTTATCCCTTATGCGTGTAGTAGGAGAAATACCCCATCCGGCCTGTAAAATTACCATCTTCGCCTGGAACAACCGGTACCTGATCAAACTGGAAACCGGTATGCTGGAACAGACTTTTAAAGTCAACCAATATGATCTTGCCGGGGAAGAAGATCTGAAAAAGGTCGTCGATGAAGCCTTCATCCAGGAAGCGCTGGGACGGTTTGAAGATATGGCCAGGAGCCTCAATCAGGCGGTTGACCGAACCTGAACCCCTCCCTCCTTTTATTATTTGATGGAACTTGATGGCGAATTTGTATTATTTTGCAGCCCCGATGGAAGTCGTAGAAAAGAAAAACAAGAATAAGAAATACAAGCCCATCCTGGAAGATATACCTGATTGGCCGGTATACCAGTTGAGTAAAAACCGCAAAGAGTTTATTGAGGAGGTCGCCCGTAAGACCTTTGCCCGTATTAAGGAAGCCCGTCCTACCACAAAACACGTGGTCGATGAGCTGGAAGCCACCGTTTACCGGGAGCAACAGCGTATGAAGCGAAACCGCTGGCGGGTTGATGCCCCTGACGAACCGCGTTTCTGGAGTACCATTAAAGAAGAGCTTGTTTCGCTGGCCGGTAAATCGCCGGAAGAAACGCAAACGAAGGCTGACGAGCTTCTGCACCGGATCTTACTGCGGTATGCCAATGAGATCGCCGGCAACTTCAAAGCCACATCCTACCGCCTCACCCGCGAGATCGTCAAGTTCTGGTTTGCACGGCTGCTGAACGGCGCGCGCGTTAAAAAATTCGGCGCGTTTTTCAGGAACCGGTATACGTTGCGGGACAAGATCCACATTGTCGGCAAAGTTAAGCAGCTCCGCAAGCTCGCCACGGAAGGTACGGTTATCATGGTGCCCACGCATTTCAGTAACCTGGATTCTATCCTGATCGGCTGGGTAATCCATTCATTGGGCTTACCGGCTTTTATCTATGGCGCGGGGTTGAATCTTTTCAATATCAAGATCTTCGCCTACTTCATGAACAGCCTGGGCGCTTATAAGGTGGACCGTCGTAAAAAGAATGTTCCCTACCTGGAGACATTAAAACTTTATTCGACGCTGGCCATTCAGAAAGGCGCACACAGTTTGTTCTTTCCCGGCGGAACCCGGTCGCGCTCGGGCATGATTGAAAAGCAACTGAAACTAGGTCTGCTGAATTCAACTATCGAAGCGCAACGCAACCTTTATCTCGATGCAAAGCCCGGCGAACCGGTGCGAAAAATATTCATCGTCCCTGTATCGCTCAATTATCATTTTGTCCTCGAAGCGCCCGATCTCATTGACGAATATCTCTCATCGAAAGGCCAGGACCGGTACCTTCCCGAACAGGACAAATACGGCAGCTGGCAACTGTTGCAATTCCTTTTCAAATTTTTCACGAAGGGTTCAAACATTTCTGTTTCCATCGGTCGCGCCCTGGATATCATGGGCAATTACGTGGACGACGATGGAAAAAGCCTGGATCCCCAGGGAAGGGCAATCGATACCCGTGACTACTTTCTCAGCAACGGGCACATTACCATCGACAAGCAGCGCGAGGATGAATATACCCGTATGCTCAGCCAGAAGATCGTGATGGAATATCACCGGATCAACCGGGTTTTTGCCAGTCACCTGGTGGCCTTTGTGGCTTTCGAGATGTGGCAGAAAAAACATCCGAAACTCGACCTGTTCGGATTGCTGCGTTTACCGGAAGAGGATGAGGTGCTTGATTACGAAGAATTCAGGGCCGCCTGCAAGCGCGTACGCAAACAGATCTACCAGCTGAAGGATGAAGGAAAGATCTATTATGCAACACACCTGAAAGGCAAGATCGACCTGGTGGTCCGTCACGGTCTCGACAATGTGGGCATCTTTCATTTGAAACGTCCGCTGCTGATGAACAAGGACGGCAATATCATCACGAAGGACTTCAATACCTTATACTACTATCACAACAGGCTGGTCGGCTATGATCTCGAAAAGTTTGTCTGACGATAAACCGGTAGGCGTTATCGGCGCAGGCAACTTCGGGAGCGCTGTAGCGAACCTGCTGGCGCAGCACCGGAATGTGCTGCTGTATGCCCGTGATGAGAAGGTGATCCGGCGCATCGAACAGACGCGGGAGAACCGCGGGCACCCCATGCATGCCAACATCAGGTTTACCAATGACCTGGCGCGTATAGCCACGGAATGTGAAGTGATTTTTCCCATTGTTCCTTCGCAGCACTTCAGGGTTCTGATGAAGCAACTCTCGCCCTACCTGCATCCTTACCACATCCTCATCCACGGAACAAAGGGATTCGATATCAAACTGGCTGAAGGACAAACGCTCGAAACGGTCTCTGAACTGAACCGCGAGCAGGTAAAAACCATCAGCGAGGTGATCCGGGAAGAAAGTGTTGTGGTGAGAGTTGGCTGTCTGGCGGGGCCTAATCTTGCCAAGGAACTTGCGGCGGGTCAACCGGCGGCGACGG
>DASPJC010000503.1:0-13617 GCA_035628815.1 Ohtaekwangia sp.
GCGGCACCGCGTTCCTGGCTCACCGATGTTACGGACTTGTCCTGGATTCCGCAAGCAACAATATGGTTAAAATATCCCAGGTCGGCATTGACATTAAAGGCCAGCCCGTGCATTGTAACCCACCGGCTTGATTTTACACCCAGTGCACAAATTTTTCGCGCTTTTTTTTCATCGTCGTGATTCACCCAAACGCCCGTAAGACCGGGAATGCGGCCGGCGGAAATTCCCAGCGCTGAACAGGTAAGGATAACCGATTCTTCCAGCGTACGCATATACTTATGGATATCCGTAAAAAAGTTCTCGAGGTCCAGCACGGGATATACTACCAGCTGGCCCGGGCCATGGTACGTTATATCGCCTCCCCGGTTAATATGATAGTAGGTCGCATCAATGGCGGAAAGTTCATCCTTGCCGATGAGCAGGTTGCTTTCCTTGCCGCTTTTGCCTAGCGTGTAGACGTGTGGGTGCTGACAAAAAATAAGGTAATTACCCGTCGGCTCCTGCTGATCGGCCGGCAGGTTCCTGTTCGCGGATTTGATGGCCAGTATTTTTTCGAAGAGCGCGGTCTGGTAATCCCAGGCTTCCTTGTAATCGATTAATCCGAGGTCGGTGAAAGACGTTTTTTTATTTTCGATCGCTGTCATAAAAGACCGGCATCATCGGTAAGAATATTCGACCACCCGTGATAGGTGATGTTGATATTAATGATCTTGTCATACGTGATGACAAAAAGATCACCCGGCATCGCATAGTAGCGCTCGTCAAGGTAACGTTCAAGGTATCCGACATTAGGCTTTGCAGGGTCTAGGTCGTCTTTCATTTTGCGGCGATAAACATTAGAAAGATAGATCCTGTCAAGGCCATTATCCTTCGATAGAAAATAATTCTCCAGCGTGCCGCTGTACACCATAGTGCCTTCGCCGGTATTGACGATGACATCGACCTGTATCATTTCCACCTGCTTCGATTCTCCAGGTGTGTCCAGGAAATCCAGGATCTCACCACTGAAGAGGTAATACCATTCATTATTGACTTTAAGGAAAGGGTAGCGCAGGTCGAGCTGAAATTTCCGGACGAAATAACGGGCGGTAAAGCCGAGCGATGCTGCAATGACAATGAGGATCAGGATATAAAGCAGAAACCCGGGCAGGCTTTTTACGATGACATCAAAATCAATGTCCGCATGTGCGCTGGTGATGACATGGTAAACCTGGTCCAGCCGTACCTCCAGCGAGGTGAAGTGGTTTGTTATCAGGATTCCTGAGAGCTGGAAAATAAAGGCGGGAATGATTGCCCAGAAGATCTCGTCAACTGCCGATATTTTAAACGTTTGCTTGGCGTAAGTACCTTGAAGATAGGCGTACCTGAAAATCAGGCCCGGCGAAATCAGAATGAATAAGATGATTGAACCCAGGATCAGATTCATGAACAGCGTGTGTTAACGGCTATTTTTTGCTGAGGGCTCTTACCCGCACGAGCCTGAGCTCTTCGCCGTCCAGCTTGATGGTAGGCCTGTCAGCATTCGGATTGGAAGACCGTTCGGCAAGGCGTTCGGCAAGGATCGCTAACATCATTTGTTTGGCGAGCTCCGGATTGGAAAGGATCTTTCTTGCGCGTTCGCTTAATGGAGCTTTCATAGTTGTGTGTCTGTTATTAAAGATACAACGAAAGAGGATGAAAACAAGTTCTATCGGAGCTTGCTGAGTTCCGACTTGAGGTATACAATCTGTTCGATCGGGTCGGGCTCTACACCGTTTTCACGGGCCAGGTAGTATGAGATCCAGTCCGTAAGGTGAATCAGGTAGTAGTACTGTTCGAGTAGCGAAGCGCCTTCCCCGATAATATCGATGATCGGATTTGACCGTTTTTCGAAGATGTCGCGGCAGATTTCCATCCTTTTTTCGACGCGCTCGTGGTCGTGATCCGAATAAAGGTAGATCGGCTGAAGCATGGCCATCAGGTTTTCCGGAAATCTCCATCCCACCAGTTCATTGTGATTCATTTCCGGGAAGGTATTGACATGGGCGAGCTGCTTCGAGTTTTCGTTAAGCTGCTGCTGGAAACGAAGCGCCATGGCGTAGAGCCGGTTATCACAATAAATTACCGGCAGCTTGCCCTTCAGTTTTTTGGCGATCAGTTCTGCCTCCGACTGGATGCCTTTTTCTCCACGATCCAGGAATTCAATGGCGTTTTCCGTTTCCTTTATGAAAGCAGCGCCGATCAGGTTGGTATGGTAAAGCACGTACAACAGCGCGATCATGCTGTACGAAAGCATGGCGCGAGGACTTTCCGAACCCGAGGGCAGCTGAATGTATACTAAATTATATTCCTTACAGATTTCGAGAAGTTTTCCGCCGGAAGCGACTGCGATAACCTGCGCCCGTTTTAACAGCGCTTTGTTCAACGCAGCGACGGTCTCTTCTGTATTTCCGCTATAGGAACTGGCGATGAATAATGTATGCGGACTTACAAACTGCGGGATGTTGTAGCTTTTGCAAACGGTAATGGGTATGGGTATCCGTCCGAAGGTAAGCGATTCTACAAGGTTAGCGCCAATGCCGGAGCCGCCCATGCCGGCGATAACAATATTCCGGATATCACTTCCCGGCCGGTCGAGATCCAGTGCCTGACCGATCTTCAATGCATCTGCCAGTTGTCTGGTAAACCCTTCGTTGTATTTTTTGGTAGTAGACATAGTCTTGTAAATTCGATGGGCAAAGGTATTACATAATTGTGAGCGATAAAATCAAAACCGGCAGCCGGGGCGAAAGTCTTGCTGCAGAATTCCTGACGAAAAAGGGATTTGAAATCGTTGCCCGGAATTACCGATACAAGCACGCAGAGATTGATCTGATAATCAGGCGCGACAACTGGATTATTTTTGTGGAGGTAAAAACCCGAAGCTCTGTTTCGTTCGGCCAGCCGGAAGAATTTGTAACGGCGCTTCAGGCGCGCAGGATCTACGACGCCGCCGAAGAATACATTTTCTCAAACAACTGGCTGGGTCATGTGCGGTTTGATGTTGTTTCGGTGAAGCTGGCCGGAAATTCCGGGGAACCTGAGATCGAGCATTTCGAGGATGCCATCAACTGAGATTCGCGGCCTCGTCACCGCGCGGCCATTTTATTATTCCGGTAGATCTCCTTGCCTTTCTCGTTCCACTCTGCCTTGATGTAGGGCTTCACTTCTTTGTCGAACGGCTCTTTAGGGTATGACAAAATCTTTTTCCTTTTTCCATTGGGATAGTACTCGGTCCAGTCCCCAACCTTCTGATCCCATTTGTATTCACCCTGCACACCAAGGGTACCGTTGTCATGAAAAAAGTAGTAGTATCCCTCTTTTTCCCCGTACTCGATCGGTGTCATTTCCTTCATTCGCTTGCGTTCCATCGGGTCGTAGTAGCTTACCAGCGACTCCCTTGGCCACCCGCGAAAATATTTTTCCTTGTTCGTCAGCACGCTGTCGCGGTTATACGATAACCATCGGCCATGTTTTGTGCCCTTATAATAAATTCCCTTTTCGAGGATTACCTCACCCTGTCGCTTTTCATAGGGGCCATGCAGCAGTACGCCATTCTCCGGCTTAAACGATGCCAGGCTCGTTTTCCGGACTTCGCGGCGTTTGAAGTCGTACCAGTAGATGTCCCTGACAAATGTCTTCGGTGTCTCGGATTTCTTCAAAAAATAAAAGATCTCGTACGTCACGCGTTCTCCGGCACCGCGACGGGTAAAACCTTTCCTGGTTTTGATGCCGTAGTACACCCGTTTCTTTACCTTCTTCTTCTTTTTCGTATCGACCGGTTCCTCCTCTTTTTCGAAGTCAAGGCTCACCGGGGTATCGATGGTAAACTGTTGGTCCTTCGGTTCGTTCGGTTCCTCCTGTGCCATGGTGGCGCGGGACATCAGGAGCATCATAAAAATCAAAACCGGTAAACGCATAGTCAAACCCGAATTAACAAGTAACGAAATTAGAAAAAATTTAGTATTCAGCTTTCGTGTAAACCAGGGCGTGGTCCTGATCGGTGGGAGCCTTCATAAAGATGTTTTTCGCGAATCGCTTTTTTCCGCGAAGTCGCAGAGCCGCAGATAGCCGCAAAGAATATTTTAACTGTATAGCCTCCGTTTGCTTTCTTGTCGGCGGACCGTTGCAGTCGCCAGGGCTCAGGCAAAGGACGGCTTTTTCAAATTATTTCAGACATAAAAGGGACACTGGGCGACGTCTATCCACGCTGATGGATGAAGTGAAAACGCCATATGAACATGTTCTGATCCACTGGCATTCAAAAAAAAAGACCTGAGAACAGGCTGAAAAATTGCCGTTCCCAGGTCCTGTCAAAATCACGGTGTTACGACACCAGTTCGACGCTGCGCCTGATAAAACTGGTGAGATCTGCACCGGTCAGCATATTCTGCGACAGCAGCGCGAGGTCGAAAGCCTGTTTGGCAAGCTTTGCTTTCTGTTCTTCCGTCTCGGCTTTCAGGATTTTCTGGACAATGGCATGATTGCCGTTCACGGCCACCGCGTAGTTGTCAGGCATGGCACCCATGAAACTATACCCGCCACCACCCATCTTGGCCATATCTTTCATACGGCGCATGAATTCACTCATTGTGATCACCACCGGGAGGTCATCCGGTGACAAAGATTCTACCGTCACGCTGAACGTTTTGTTGTTGATGGATTTTTCAAATACTTCCTTCACCTGGTCCTGCTCCGGCTGACTGAGAACGCTTTCGAGTTTTTCATCTTTGGGGATAAGCTTATCCGCCGTGTCGCTGTCCACGCGCTTCAATTGTGTTTTCTCCAGCTTTTGCTCCAGCGTATTGATGAAATGACTATCGAGCACGCCGTCGAAAAGCAGCACATCGAATCCCTTGTTTTTCGCTGCCTGAATAAAGCTGTCCTGCTTGCCGGGGCTGGACGTATAGAGATAAACGAGCTGGCCGTCCTTATCGGTCTGCGCCGGTTTCACTTTTTCAAGGTAATCGGGCAAGGTAAAGTATTGGCTATCCACATTTTTCAGCAACGTGAAGTCCTTCGCCTTGTCGTAAAATTTGTCGTCGCTGATAATGCCATACTTCACGAAGATGCTGATATCATCCCATTTCTTTTCAAAGTCTTTCCGGTCTTTGCGGAACAACTCCTGCAGCTTGTCGGCGACTTTTTTGGTAATGTGCTGGCTGATCTTCTTCACGCTGGCGTCGCTCTGAAGATAGCTCCGTGATACGTTCAGCGGAATGTCCGGCGAATCGATCACCCCGTGCAGCAACATCAGAAAATCCGGTACGACGTCTTTTACTTCATCCGTGATGAATACCTGCCGGCTGTACAACTGAATTTTGTTCCGCTGCAGCTCGAAATCGTTTTTGACCTTCGGAAAGTAAAGGATACCCGTAAGGTTGAACGGATAGTCTACATTAAGGTGAATCCAGAAAAGAGGATCTTCCGAGAACGGGTACAGTTCTTTGTAGAATCCGAGATAGTCCTCATCTTTTAATTCGTTGGGCGATTTTGCCCACAGCGGCGACGGGTTATTGATGATCCGGTCGCTGGTAACGGTCTTGTATTTCGGTTTCCCGTCGTGGTCAACGCCGTCTTCAACGGAGTCCTCTTCCGTTCCGAAACGAATGGGAACCGGCAGGAACTTGCAATATTTTTCCAGGATACCCTTCAGGCGATACTCATCCAGGAATTCTTCTGAGTCTGCATTGATGTGCAGAATGACGTCGGTACCGCGGTCTGCTTTTTTGGCTGGCCGAAGTTCAAATTCGGTTGATCCGTCGCATTCCCACTGAACCGCATCGTCTTCTGAAACCTTATAGGATCTGGAAACGATCTCAACCTGGTCGGCTACCATGAACGCCGAATAAAACCCGAGTCCGAACTTTCCGATAATATCCTTTGCGTCGCCTTTGTCCTTGAACCTTTCAACGAACTCGGCAGCGCCCGAAAAAGCGATCTGGTTAATGTATTTTTTGATTTCCTCACCGGTCATCCCCAATCCCCGGTCACTGACGGTGATGGTCTTTTTCTCCTTGTCAAAACTTACCGATATGGTCAGGTCGCCGAGCTCTTCGCTGAATTCGCCCATAGATGCGAGTTTCTTCAGTTTCTGTGTCGCGTCGACGGCATTGCTCACCAGTTCCCGCAAAAAGATCTCGTGATCGGAGTACAGGAATTTCTTGATGATGGGAAAAATATTCTCGGTGTGGATTGAAATGGTCCCTTTCTCTTGTACTTCTGCCATAGGATTTAATTGGTTACAACTTCCGCTGAAACCCAAAAGTTGTTCCAAATAAATTGTTTATGACATGTTGTCACATATTTATTTTTACTTAACTTGAGTATCCCTATCCAAGCTGTATGAAAACAAGGACCCTTCTTCTGAGCCTGCTGATGCTGGCTCTTTTTTGCAACGCCTGTAAAAACGATGATCCGGAATTGCAAACCGCGTATCTGGAACTTCCTGGACAACCGCTGGATTATGGCCAGTTCAATGATCATATTCCTACATTAGGCAGGGTACTGTTTTATGATCCCCAGTTGTCGGTTAACAACTCCGTTTCGTGCGCGACCTGCCACAAACAAGTACTCGCCTTTTCGGACAATACAGCCTTAAGCAAGGGCTTCGAGAACCGGCTGACTACCCGGAATTCAATGCCGATTCAGAATCTGGCCGTTTCTTCGTTCGGCATCCCGGCATCGCTTTTCTGGGACGGGCGCGAAAACAATCTCCGGCAGATGGTGATGCGTCCCATTGTTAACCACATTGAAATGGGAATTTCCGATCCCGAGGTGCTGGCCAGGAAACTATCGGTAGTTCCATACTACCGCGATCTCTTTAAGAACGCCTATGGAACAGAGGAGGTAACTTCCGCGGGTATTGCTGAAGGGTTGAGTTCGTTCCTTGCATCCATTACATCTACCAACACCAAATTCGACCGGCATAATTTTCAGGGCGAGAAGCTGACGGCGCTGGAAGAAAAAGGGAAGGCCCTGTTTATCGGAACGTACGATTGCAATGCGTGCCACCAGGTTCAGAATCCATCCGGGTATATTTTCGCCGGCACTTTTTCCAACATCGGGCTGGAGGATAATTACGCCGACAACGGACTGGAAAACACCACCGGACACCGTTCGGATGCTGGCAAGTTTAAGATCCCTTCATTGCGGAATGTGATGCTGACCGCCCCTTACATGCACGATGGCCGGTTCAGTACGCTGGAAGCGGTAATGGACCACTATAGTGAGGGCATTGAAGACCATCCGAACCTCGACCCAAGATTGCGTTCTGCAACGGGCGAACCCTTGAATATGCACATTCCTGAAGACGATAAGACGGCGATCATTGCGTTTCTGAACACCCTGACCGACACGCATATGATCACTGATCCAAAGTTCTCCAATCCTTTTAAGGCGCGATAGCATGTCCAAAAGATTTGTTGCGGCCATTGTCGCTTCATGTTTCTGTGTACTCGCTTATGGACAGGACGACTCTATTGGCCCGAAGTCTGATCATTATATTGGCATCCAGGCCAACCAACTGATCAAGCAGATACTGAATTTCAGCAATTCGAACCCGGCCATTGACAATCCATATCTGCTCACCTATGCTGTCACTTCCAGGCGCACGGGAAGCGGCCTCAGCATCGGACTGGGATATAACTTTAATGAGACCAGCGATGGCGACGCAATTTCCCGTCGTGAGACCGAAATCAACGATTTTTCCCTGCGGGTCGGTTATGAGAAAAAATCATCACTGGGAAAGAGATGGATGGTGGGCTTTGGCGCCGATATCATCATTGACAAAGACAAAAATGTGACCGTAAACATCAATGATTCGGAATTCAACAAGTCGAACATCGAGACCATCAGCACGGCAAAAGGGTTCGGACTGGGACCTCGCTTATCCCTTAACTTCAAGATCACCGACAGAATAATGCTAGGCACGGAAGCGACGTACTACTTCAGGCGGGTGAAAAACTCCTTTGCGGTGAACAGCACCATCACGACGATGGAATTCGATCCCAATACAGGGAATACCTTTCCGGTCACACGCACCGACCATACAGAAACATCGGACAAAACAAAACGGCTGCAATTCAGTGTTCCGGCAGTTCTGTTCTTAACTGTGAAGTTCTAACATACAGGAAGTCCGCCTGGGTACGCGGACTTCCTGGTTGCAATGACGAATCTGATCGACAGTTTTGTTCAGCGCTTGAACACGTAACGGGTAATAAAGATCCCGTTACCATCCGTTTCACCCGCGTCACTTTCAACGCCACTGGTAACAAAGACCAATTCCCATCCTTCCTTGGCCATCTCCGTAAGCTTGGATGACACCACAGCATCATTTGAAGAAATGTTCTGGAAATTTATTCCGGCAGCACTGTAAAAGTTCAACAGTTTGGTTTCTTCGAATTGCTCGATTTTCACATCGCCCCGCTTGATGTCACCCTGGTCTGATTTTTTCCCATCGACCCGCGCGGTGGTAAGCGGTTTGTAATCTTCGGCCTTCTGATGGTCTACCATCCGCGAGCGTCCAAGCCCGGCCGGAACGATTGATTCGACGGTTGTCACGACGCGATACTCCTGCGAAAAAGCTGCCGTCGCGCCCGTCATCGCGATAGCCACGCATAAAAAGAATTTGTGCATACTGGTGTTGGTTATGAACAGTGTTATACTGCTACAGGATCACTTTTGTTTCACTGCCGGTTAAATAAAAAATCCCGGCACGTTGCTGTAACCGGGATCTTCAGAAAGTTGATTTTGTACTACATATTCTGTTTTTCAACGGCCTCGCGGCGAAGGTGCTTTTCAAAAAATTTCTCCATCGCACCATAGAATTCGAGCTGGTTCTCCTGGTTGTAAAATCCATGCCCCTCGTTGTCTTTGACAATATAATCGACCGTAACGCCCCGGTTGCGCAACGCCGATACCATCTGGTCCGACTCCGCCTTTTTTACGCGCGGGTCGTTTGCCCCCTGCGCGACCAGCAACGGCACCTTGATCTTATCCGCGTGAAAAACCGGCGATACTTCGGCCAGCATCAGGCTGTCGGTCCTGGGATCGCCCACCATTTCATAGAGCATTTTCCGGTAAGGCTCCCAGTACGGCGGAATGCTGTTCATAAAGGTGAATATATTGGCCACCCCGACGTAGTCAACAGCACAGCTATACAATTCGGGCGTCAGCGTAACACCGGCGAGTGTTGCATATCCGCCATAACTGCCGCCGTAAATAGCGACCCGTGTCGAATCTGCGATGCCCTCCTTAACGAGCCATTTCACGCCGTCGGAAATATCATCCTGCATGGTTCGCCCCCATTGCTTGAAGGAGGATTCCCAGAACTTTTTTCCATACCCGGTAGAACCGCGGAAGTTCATCTGCAATACCGCATAACCGCGGTTGGCCAGGAATTGTACTTCCGGATTAAAGCCCCAGCTGTCCCGCGCCCAGGGCCCACCATGTGGATTAACGACGACGGGAAGATTTTTGGCCTCAACCCCCTTCGGAAGAGTAAGATAGCCATGAATGGTCATGCCATCGCGTGAAGTATAAGACACCGGTTTCATCGACGCCATGTTATCTTCCTTCAGCCACGGCTTGAAGTCGCCCAGCTTCGTGATCTTGTCAGCGTCCACATCATAGTAGTAGTAACCGCCAAAATAGCGGTCACTGCCGACATAGGCGAGCAGCTTGTCTTCGTTTTTGCTTTGGCGCGTGACCGTAAACTCGTAGGCAGGAATATGCGACTGGATTTTTTTATGGATGGCTTCCGTCTCCGGGTCCAGGAAATGTTTCTGCGCTTTGTCGGTTTCGTAATGCGCAATTGTCAGCACTTTTCTTTTGCGGGAATAGTCAACGCCGGTAAGATCGGCTTCGGGGCTTTCGTACAACACGCTGGTTTCTTTAGCGGTAAGCGGATCGAACTCTACCAGCGCGATCTTGTCGCGGTTTAGATTGGACAGACAGTAAAGTTTTTTATTGTCGAACGTAAACAATGCCGGTGTCAGCGTCTCGCGGAAATTCGTGGTGACGACAGTCTTAAAGGGATCTTTCGCGGTGGCGCGATAAAGCAGGCTTGTGTTCACACCGTCCGATGAAGTGGCCGCGCGGATGGTTCCGTCATGATCGGTGATCCAGCTTGTGATATTGCCCGGGTTTTCAGCGACGAGCTTCATTTCTCCGGTGGCAAGGTTCAGGAGAAATACATCGAATACCTGCGGATTTCTTTTGTTGTGCTGGATCAGGATTTCGTCCGGGCGATCTTCGAGGATGTCGACGACCGAGGACTGAACTTTTTCGAATGGTGTGTGATCCTTCAGATCGGACCCATCCGGTTTCACGGAAAGGATATGCGTGTTCTCATCGCCACCGACATCTTTCACGAAAATAATGCGGTCATTACTTTCCCAAAAGGCGTCGTAGAGGCTGCGCTCGGTTTCACGGGTGATGGGCGTCGCGGTCGTATCGCCCAGCTTCTGAACGAAGACGTTCATACGTCCCTGGTAAGGTGCTCTGAAGATAATCCGCTCGCCATCGGGCGATATCCGGTAGGCAGCTCTTTCGGGATCCTTGAAAAAATCCTCCAGCGGCACGAGCGAAGCACGTTCTTCGGCTTTTTTTTCAGGCGTACAGGCATTGCCTATAATGCACAGCAGCATCAATAGTCGGAATGGTCTTTTCATGAGGTTGACTTTTAGTAGGATTCTAAATTTAGCGAATCAACCTGGAAAAGAGCGGCCGAAAGGGGAATTATCGCAGCCGTTGCGAATCGCGAACGATCCTTTCATCCCGTCGGATGAACTGGTTGGCAACCAGGTTGCAGACCACCGCCAGCCCAGGAAGCCACAGGCCAAAACCAAATACTCCTCCGAGACCCGATCTTAAGCCGTTCGCAAAATAAAACGCGCACACCATGGCGCCGGCAATGAACAGCGAATTCAGCGCGCCCAGTTTCATCTGGAGCATCCTGTTCTTATACTTCCCGATTTCGATCAAAGCAATCGTAATGGCGGCAACAATAAAAAAACCGGTCAGTGAATAAGGTAAATACGATGGCGCCATTGCCGGGCTTCCTTCGCCCGGAGACTTTTGTGAATAGTGCAAAGCATACAGCACGTGCGTTTTACCTTCGCTGTTGCGCACTTCCCAGATGGGCAGAAAAATCGAGGCAATGAGACTGACTATGAGGACCAGCAGAAATACAGTTTGAATTCTTTGCCACATGTGTGTGTTGGTTTAACTTGTGGGCAAAAGTAAAAAAATCCACCATCTGATTTCTTCCCTGGGCAATCCTGCGGGGATAAAACGCAAATAAAAATACTCCGTTATGGGGTGCCTTTGAAAACTATGAAGCGTGCTTACATAATTGATATTCTGCGGACACCTGTCGGCAAATATGGCGGATCGCTTGCCGCTACCCGCCCGGACGACCTGGCAGCCCATGTTATCCGGGAATTATTACAGCGCAATACACAGATCACGGCCGCGCTCATAGAGGATGTAATTTTTGGCGCGGCAAACCAGGCAGGAGAAGACAACCGGAATGTAGCCCGCATGGCAGCCCTCCTCGCGGGCCTGCCTGTCGAAGTCGGCGGCGTAACGGTCAATCGTCTCTGCGCTTCCGGGCTGCAGGCGATCATGGACAGTGCGCGGGCCATACAATCAGAAGAGGGCGCGGTTTATATCGCCGGCGGTGTTGAAAGCATGAGCCGCGCTCCCTTTGTGATGGCGAAAGCCACCACGCCGTTTTCACGCCAGGTGGAGATGTACGACACAACCCTCGGCTGGAGATTTACAAATGAAAAGCTTGCCGCTTTATATCACCCGTTCAACATGGGCGAAACGGCCGAGAACGTGGCCAGACAATGGAACATCAGTCGTGAAGCACAGGATGCTTTTGCGCTCCATTCCCAATTGAAATACCATGAAGCCTTTGACCGCGGAAAATTCCAGGATGAAATTGTTCCGATTCACGTTGCGATGGGAAGGGAGACTGTTGTCTTCAGCAAAGATGAACAGCCACGGGCAACCAGTATTGAAAAACTTGCCGCCCTTAAGCCTGCCTTCAGGGAAGGAGGAACCGTAACCGCAGGCAATTCGTCGGGGATTAACGATGGTGCCGCTGCCGCACTCCTGGTCAATGAACAAACCTTGTCGCGGTTCAATCTGCACCCGCTGGCCCGGGTCGTTTCGATGGCCATCGCCGGGGTGGATCCTGCTTATATGGGAGTCGGCCCGGTGCCTGCTGCAAAAAAGGCCCTTGATCGGGCCGGACTTACCATAAAGGATATCGGATTGGTGGAATTAAATGAAGCTTTTGCATCGCAGTCACTGGCATGTATCCGCGACCTGGGCCTGGACCCGGAAATTGTCAACGTCAACGGAGGGGCTATTGCCATTGGCCATCCCCTGGGATGCAGCGGCGTCCGGATCAGCGCCACATTGCTCCATGAAATGAAACGCCGGAAAATAAGATATGGCATGGCGACCATGTGTATCGGTGTCGGGCAGGGCGCGGCCGTGATTTATGAATCTGTCTAATGCGCCAACGATCTCGACCTGTCATACATGAGATACTTTTTTGAGATTGCCTATAACGGAACCCGCTACAACGGATGGCAGACCCAACATAATGCCACCGGCGTTCAGACGGTCGTGGAAAATGTTCTTTCACAGGTGCTCCGGGAGCCAGTGGCAGTCGTGGCCAGCGGCCGGACCGATACCGGCGTCCATTGCATGCAGCAATTTTTTCATGCCGATATCGAAAAGACATTCGAAGAGAAGAAACTCCTTCAGCAACTGAATTCATTTCTTCCGAAGGATATCGTCATCCGGCGGGCACGAAAAGTAAAAGATGATGCACATGCCCGGTACGATGCCGTCGAACGCATGTATTACTACCGGATCACCCGCACCAAGAATCCGTTTACCGCGGGGCTGGCCTGGCATTATTTTAAGCCCGTCGACGTGCCGCGCATGAACAAGGCAGCAGCGATGATGGTCGGCCATCATGACTTCGAATGTTTCAGCAAAGTGAAAACCGACGTCAATCACTTTCTTTGCGACGTGAAACGCGCGTCATGGCGGGAGAAGGGAGACGAACTGGAATTCACCATCGTTGCCAACCGCTTCCTGCGCGGGATGGTGCGGGCGGCGATCGGTACCCTGCTGGACGTCGGCACCGCAAAGATTTCCCTGGGCGACTTCAAAAATATTCTGGAAAGCCGGGACCGGAAAAAGGCTGGTGCAAACGTCCCTGCCCATGGACTATACCTGAGTAAGGTAAAATATCCCGCCTCAGTTTTTAAACATTAAGGCACTATATTGCCGCCATGAATGGAATAAGAGTCGGCATGGGTTTCGACGTTCACCAGCTAAGGGATGGCAACGCCTTTTGGTTGGGAGGGATCAAGCTGCCCGGGACAAAGGGCGCGGTGGGCCACTCCGACGCCGACGTTTTACTTCACGCGATCTGCGATGCGCTCCTGGGTGCCGCCAACCTCCGCGACATTGGCTTCCATTTTTCGAATACCGACGCCCGGTGGAAGGGAATGGACAGCAAGTTTTTTTTGAAAGAAGTAACCCGGATGCTTTCGGAAAAAGGCTGGC
>DASPJC010000504.1:0-3906 GCA_035628815.1 Ohtaekwangia sp.
GTACGAAAAATATTTTCAGCATGGCGTTGACTATGTTGTGCGGGGCGAAGGGGAAGAAACCCTCACCGAATTGTTAAACGCGCTGCGCAACCGGAAAGACATCAACGGTTTGGGGGGAATCGTATACAAGCGCGGAATTGAAACGGTTGTCAACGCCTCCCGCCCGGTAATGCGTGAGCTGGATCGTCTGCCGTTGCCGGCGTGGGACCTTGTCGATATTCCGTCGTATCGGAAGATCTGGCTGAAGCATCACGGCTACTTCTCCCTGAACCTGGCTACCACGCGGGGATGTCCTTTTAAATGCAACTGGTGCGCCAAGCCCATTTATGGCAACCGGTACAATTCGCGTTCACCGCGCCATGTTGTGCGCGAGATCGAAATGCTGATGGAGCAATATAAACCCGATCATTTCTGGATGTGCGACGACATCTTCGGGCTCAAACCGCGTTGGGTGCAGGAGTTCCGGGATCTGGTAAAGGCGCGGAACCTGAAATTCAAATACAAGATACAATCACGCGTCGACCTGCTCCTGGAAGAAGATACCCTGGACGCGTTGGGCGAATCGGGAGCAGAGACCATCTGGGTGGGGGCGGAATCGGGATCGCAGGCCATTCTCGACGCCATGGATAAAGGAACTACCGTGGAGCAGATCTATACGGCTGCCAGGCTGATGAAGCAAAAAAGCATCAGGGTGGCATTCTTTCTGCAATTCGGTTATTTGGGCGAAAAACAAGCGGATATCGACGCCACAATCAGGATGGTGCTCGATCTGATGCCGGATGAAATCGGGATTTCCGTATCTTATCCTTTGCCTGGAACAAAATTTTACGAGAAAGTTAAAGACCAGCTAATGGAAAAGCAGAACTGGAGTGATTCGGATGACCTGGCTTTAATGTTCTCCAGCACGTTCAATAACCAGTTCTACCGGGAATTACACCGTTATGTCCACAGTGTTTACCGGAAACACAAGGGATATAACAGCGTCAGGAAACTCTTTGCCAATCCGTTGCGTCTAACGTATAAGGACCTACGTGCGGGGTTGGCTACTTTGTATTATCTTCCATCCAGCTTTGTAAGGGGCCAGAAACTTAAAAAACTTCAAGCTGTAAACTAACATGGCAGTACCCTTCGACCATATCGCAACCACGTATGATTCCCTTTTTACCCAAAGTGCGATCGGCCAGCTTCAGCGCAAAATGGTGTGGGATTATCTTGAGAAGATCACGCCCGAACTCAATGGCCTTGAAATTCTCGAGCTGAACTGCGGCACCGGCGAGGACGCTGTATTGTTCAGCGAGCGGGGTTTTAATATCGTGGCGACCGACATCTCCGAGGAAATGTTAAAAGTGACCCAGCAAAAAGCCCTTCAGTACTCCCTTCAGCATAAGATCAGCTCACATTATCTCGACCTGGACAGTTTCGACGAAACGGTGTTCCATAAAAGATTCGATCTCATATTCTCCAACTTCGGAGGTTTGAATTGTATCAATCCGGAAGCGTTGCAAAAGCTTCTTCAGAAAATACCCTCGGTGCTTTCGCCGGGCGGAAGGTTTGTTGCTGTGATCATGCCGAAATTCTGTTTGTGGGAGTCGGTGTACAATTTGCTGAAATTCCATTTTAAAGGAGCCTTCCGTCGCTGGACGAGCCGCGAGGTGATCGCCAATCTTCACGGCACGCAGCTAAAGACCTGGTACTACCGGCCATCACAGGTCAAACGGTGGTCACGCGACAACTTTAAATTTATAGCGAGCCGGCCGGTAGGCATAACGCTGCCACCTTCATACCTTGAAACGTTTTTCGCCAAACGAAAAAACTTTCTCATGCAGTTAAGTGGCTGGGAGAAAAAACTACATTCATTATCGATGCTTTCGGGGATGTCAGACCACTATGTTATTGACCTGCAGCTGAAATGAACGTCCTGCTGACGCATGCCTATTTTTTACAGGACGATGCAAAAGAGCAGCAGATCATGCGGCCATACCCGCCGCTGGGCATCCTTTATCTCTCGGCTTACCTCGAGCGCCACGCGATCGAAAATGAAGTCTACGACACCACGTTCTCCAGCAAAACACATTTCGAAAACCATATTGTGACGGTCCGGCCGCGGGTCGTTGGTATTTACACGAACCTGATGACCAAGCTCAATGTGCTGACGATGGTGAGGTTCATCAAAAAAACGATTCCCGAAACGCTGGTTATCCTCGGCGGACCGGATGTACGCTACAATGCGGAAAATTATTTGCGGCAGTCAGCAGATATTCTCGTCATGGGTGAAGGCGAAGAGACCATGCTGGAACTGGTCAATACATTTGACCTGCCGAATACGACAATTTCTTTTAAAGAAAAGCTTTCACAGATAAACGGCATCGCCTATCTCGTCGATGGCCGTGTCGTGCAAACAGCAGAAAGACCCAAGCTGAAAGATCTCGACGAGCTGTCGATACCCAACCGCGGCAAAATAGATCTTAAACAATACCTAGACGCCTGGAAAAAGTTTCATGGAAAAAGTGCGATCTCTGTCAGCACCATGCGGGGGTGTCCATACACCTGCAAATGGTGCAGCCGTGCGGTGTACGGGTTGAGTTACAGGCGGCGGTCGCCTGAAAAGGTAGTGGAGGAACTGGCGCTCATTAAAAAGGAATACAATCCGGATTCCCTCTGGTTTGTGGACGATGTCTTTACGATCAGTCACAAGTGGCTCGAAGCCTTCAGCGCGGAGTTGAAGCGAAAAAATGTGCTCATCCCCTACGAATGCATTACGCGAGCCGACCGCATGAATGAAGCGGTAATCAGAACATTAAAAGAAACAGGTTGCTTCAGGGTCTGGATTGGTGCGGAAAGCGGTTCGCAGAAGGTGATCGACCTGATGGACCGACGGGTGAATGTTCACCAGGTGCGCGACATGATCCAGCTTTCAAAAAAATATGGCATCGAGTCGGGCACGTTCATCATGCTGGGTTATCCCGGCGAAACTGAAGATGACATTGAAGAAACCATCCGGCATTTGAAAGAATCAGATCCCGATCATTTTACGATCACCGTGGCTTATCCGATCAAAGGGACGGAGCTTTTCCAGGAGGTTGAGGCACATCAGACCGGCGCGCTCGATTGGTCGACGACGACAGACCGGCAGATCGATTTCAAACGGATGTATTCGCGGAAGTATTATGAACATGCTGTGCGCAGGGTGATCAACGAAGTGAATTATTTCAAGGCTTCGAATGCTCATACCCTGATCCGTTCGGCGAAACATAAAGCGAAGTCGATCGCGGCGAAGGGGGGGATGTTGTGGTGCAGGATGGTGGGATAATGTTCTAACGACAATTGTTGTTGGGCACCTTAATTATACCTCACATATCTTTCTTCTTTCAGCGACAGAATCTCTAAATTCCTTTATCGTTAACGGCTATCCAAAACAGTTTTGGTTATTAGTTGAATCATTTCACTTACTTAAATCACAAGGTTTATGAAAAAGATCTATGCATTAATCGTGCTGTTAAGCCCTCATTTGCTTGCCGCACAGAATACGAACTTTGGCACTTCTTCAGGTACGTTGGGAACTAACATTAGCTATTTTGGATATTTCTCCGGAAATGCATCCACTGCCGCAAGTCTTGATAATTCATTTTTTGGAGCCTACAGCGGGAGGCTTACCACTACAGGTACGCGAAATACAGGTATCGGTTCTCAAACACTATACTCAAACACCGTTGGTTATTCTAATGTTGCAGCTGGATATAAGTCATTATACTCTAATACCTCAGGCTATTGGAACACTGCCATTGGTTACGAAGCCTTGAATTTTAACACAACCGGTGCTGGCAACACTGCTTGCGGTGTAAATGCAATGTTTCGTAATACCACAGGAAGCTTAAATACCGCTTACGGTGGATTTGCGTTGGATTT
>DASPJC010000505.1:0-2585 GCA_035628815.1 Ohtaekwangia sp.
GTGGTCGACGTGGCAATGCGTGTTGAGCAGTAGACGGACCGTGAGCCCCCGCGAAGTAATAAAACTGGTCAGTTCCTGCCGCTCGGCTTCGGTGTAGCAACCGGGATCAATAATGACACATTCGCCCGTTTCATCAAACAGGACATAGGTATTTTCCTGGAGTGGATTGAAGACAAAGGATTTGATCTGCAACATGTGTTAAAAATGTTCAAAAATACCCGGCTTTTTTTCACAAGACGATGATTTGCTTCAATTTTACATTTTGTGCCGTATTGAAAAAAGTTGATTATATCATTGTTGGCCAGGGCCTGGCAGGTTCTGCGGTAGCAGTTCAGCTGCTGAGGACGGGGCGGCGTATCCTGGTGATCGACCAACCTGACCGAAATAACTCGTCCCGGATCGCAGCCGGTCTGTTTAACCCGGTAACCGGTAGAAAGATGGTGAAAACCTGGCTGGCGGACACCCTGTTCCCGTACCTGCATACTTTTTATCGTGATGTGGAGCGCCGTACGGCAACGGAATTTTTACACAGCGTGGAGCTTTACAGGCCTTTTGTCTCGATTGAAGAGCAAAACGAATGGATGGCGAAAAGCGACGACCCGGCGTTCCGCAGTTTCGTTGGGCGGGTGGAGACCTCACCGTGGCTGGATGGGATCAGGGACGAGTTTGGCGGTCTGCGTTTGCGAGCGTGCGGTTACCTGGATACCAAGCAATTCATCCGTGCCGTTGCTTCATGGATAGAACAAGATGGTGAATTACTGGCCGGGAAGTTCGATTTTGGGCGTTTGCAGCTGGAGGAAAGGGTCATCCGGTATGACGGCTATGAGGCTGAAAAGCTGATCTTTTGTACGGGAGTCCATGAAAATCCGTTGTTTCGCTGGCTTCCGGTTCGTTCACTGAAAGGCGAGACGTTATCGGTAACGGCGGATTTTGACTGCAATCTGATCGTCAACCGCGGTGTCTACCTGCTAAAGCTACCCGAAGGCGGCACGTGGCGGGTTGGATCAACCTATAACTTCACGGACACCGCGCCGGGCGTTACCGGGGAAGGGCGGGCCGAGTTGGAACGCAAACTGAGCCAATTGACAGATTTTCCCTATACTGTCGTCGATCAGCAATGGGGTTTGCGTCCGACGACGCCAGACCGCAGGCCGATCCTGGGAGCGCATCCGCGCAACAACCGCGTTTTTGTTTTCAACGGCCTCGGCACCAAGGGCGTGAGCCTGGCACCTTATTTTTCCGAAGTTTTGATCCGCTCGATTGAAAATGAAGGGGCTTTAAACAAAGAAGTAGATATCGAACGTTATAAATCATTATATTGGAATTCCCCTGAATAAATATGGCATTTCGCAACGTTTTTTTGACCGCGCTTGCGGTCGTTACAACCTTTTCCCTGGTCCAGGCGCAGCAGGCCCGCGAGGTATTTGGCAAGAACAGGATTCAATACCGGCAATTTGACTGGCTATACCTGAGCGGAGAAAATTTTGACGTTTATTACTATGATGCCCGCAAAACGGTTGCGCAGGAAACCTTGAATTTTCTGGAGAGCGAGTTCGACCGCATTACGGATATGATCGATTATCCTCCCTATTTCAAAACCAAGGTCTTTGTTTACAATTCCCTTACCGACCTGCGGCAAAGTAATATGGGCCTGAACAAGAACGTCCATAAGGTCGGTGGCGAGACCGACTTCATCAAGCCGTACATCGAAGTGGCACACATGGGAACGGCCCAGGAATTCAAGGAAGAATTGCTGTCCCAGATGTCCGAACTCATGGTCAATGAAATGATGTTCGGCGGAAACCTGAAAGACATTTTTCAGAGTTCCATCCTGATGAATCTACCGGACTGGTTTGTGAATGGTGCATCGCTTTATGTTGCCAAGGGATGGACGACCGAGATGGATGACTACATCCGTCAGCTCATGCGGACGAAAAAGGCAAGGCGAGCGACCAAGCTCACAGGAAAAGAGGGCGCATTGGTAGGTCAGTCAATATGGAATTTTATCACCGAGAAGTATGGCAAAAGCAGCATGGCCAATATTCTCAACTATACGCGGGTGACCCGCAACGAAGAGAAAAGTATTTTGATTACCCTCGGCATCAGCTTTAAACAAATGCTTGCCGAATGGCAGCGATATTATGGCGAGATGGAGTCGGCCGTCAGCAAATCCTATGTCAATCCATCCGACTCCAACCGTTTTATTGAACATCATAACAAGACAACTGTCTTTACAACGATCAAGCTAAGCCCGGATGGCCGTTATATCGCCTATGCTGAAAATGATCGCGGGCACTACACGGTAAAAGTGCGGTCGCTTGAAACGGAGAAGGAGAAAGTAATTATCTCCGGTGGAAGCAAAGTGATCAATCAGCGTGTGGATTACCGTCAGCCATTGATCGCCTGGGCGGATGCGACCACCCTCGGGGTGATCGGCGTTAAAAATGGCGAATATGTTTTCTGGTTGTATGATCTCGGCTCGAACACGAAACAGCCCCGGGCTCTGGAACGGTTCAGCAACGTCCGGAGCTTTCAGTTTTCCGGCAATGGACGGCTGATCGTGCTCAGTGCGGATTTCGAAGGCA
>DASPJC010000506.1:0-6333 GCA_035628815.1 Ohtaekwangia sp.
ACCGTTGAAGATGAGCGCGCCATCGTTGTTGCCAAAGCAAAGTACACCTTCTGCGTCCTGCGCCATCGCCCAGAATTGCGAGTCGCCATTGAACTCGTTCTTCGTGTAATGGATGATCCTGGGCAGACCCCTGACCGCGGCCGAATCCCCGGCAGTAGTCAGAGGCTGGCAAAGGCCCGGTGCGGCGAAAGTTAAAAGCATAACGACCGCAATCGCGTTGATTCCCCTGAATTTCGTTGACATGATCAGCTCCATCTCGCGCCTTAAATTGTTGATTCTCAGGGTATACTCGCCTCCTGAAGTACCGAAGGCGTATTCCGTTCCCGAGGGTGAAGTAAATTAAGTGTAATCGCTCCTTTAATATTAAGAAAATCATGAAATATACTTGAAGCAAATGAAAACGATTGATGCTCAAACTTTACAAACTCCCTGATATGTCGCACGCCGTCCAAACGCTGAAAATGTTGCTTAGCTTCCTTTTATGCCATGGCCAACGCCTGATCAAATCCCAAATGCCCGCCGCCATCATGCTCCTGGCATCCTTCCAGGGATTTGCACAGTACCTGCATACCGATGCGAAAAAGATAGTCGACGGCCAGGGTAATGAAGTGATTTTGCGTGGAATGGGTCTGGGAGGCTGGATGCTTCAGGAAGGATATATGCTGGAAACCAACGCTTTCGCGAACCCACAGCACGAAATCCGCGCGCGAATCGTCGACCTGATCGGCGAATCGAACACCAATACCTTTTACGACGCCTGGCTGGCGAACCACGTAACCCGTCGTGATATTGATTCACTGGCTTCCTGGGGATTCAATTCTGTTCGCCTGCCCATGCACTACAATTTGTATACGTTACCCATTGAGCAGGAACCGGTTCCCGGACAGCACACCTGGCTGGAAAAAGGTTTCGCGATGACTGACAGCTTGCTGAAGTGGTGTGCCGCGAATCATCTTTATGTTATTCTTGATTTACATGCAGCGCCCGGTGGACAGGGCCGCGATGCTGCCATCTCCGATTATGATTCATCCAAACCCTCGCTTTGGGAAAGCCCTGCCAACCAGCAAAAAACCATTGCCCTTTGGAAAAAACTTGCCGAGCGTTACGCCGACGAAGTCTGGATCGGAGGGTATGACCTGATCAACGAAACCAACTGGAACTTTACAGCTGGCGCGAACCAGAACGGTTGCAGCGAAACCACGAATGCCCCGTTAAGGAAATTATATGTCGATATCACGACCGCCATCCGCGAGGTCGATCAGAATCATATTATTTTCATCGAAGGAAACTGCTGGGCTAACAACCACAACGGGCTTATGCCGGCCTGGGATACCAATATGGTATTGAGTTTTCACAAGTACTGGAACAATAACGACCAGGGGTCCCTGCAGGGCGTGATCAATATGCGCAATCAGCATAACCTGCCCCTCTGGATGGGTGAAGGCGGCGAAAATTCGAACACGTGGTCAACCAACGCTATACGATTGCTTGAAGAAAATCACATCGGCTGGGCCTGGTGGCCGCTGAAAAAAGTCGGGGGTATCAACAGTCCTTTTTCTGTTATCCGCAACGACGGGTATGCCGCCCTGCTCAATTACTGGCAGAATGGGGGAGCAAAACCCGATGTAGCCTTTGCAAAAAATGCCTTGATGAAACTGACGGAAGATCTGAAGGTTGAAAACGTGGTGTATCGCAAGGACGTAACAGATGCCATGTTCAGGCAGGTGTATGACGCATCGACCCGGCCATTCACGAAACATGTTATCCCGGGCGTTGTACATGTCAGCAACTTCGACCTGGGAAGAAACAACCAGGCTTATGCCGACAAGGATACCGCGAACTATAATGTAACAACCGGAAATTATACGGCCTGGAACGCGGGCTGGATCTATCGCAACGACGGTGTCGACCTTGAGGTGACATCCGACACGCATGCGAACGCCAACGGCTACAACATTGGCTGGACTAATGACGGCGAATGGGTCCAGTACACCGTCGGCGTGGATTCCGGCGCAGCGTATAACGTGACCATACGATATTCCGCTTCCGGAAATGCGGCAAAGATCAGGTTGTCGAACGGTAGTAATTCAATCTCTCCCGTAATCGCGTTACCCTCGACGGGCGGATTTCAAACCTGGAAGGACCATGTCATCAGTGATGTGGTACTGCCGAAGGGTCCGCAGCGACTGCGCCTTCATTTCGAAAAAGGCGGCGCAAATGTCAGCTTCCTGCAATTCACGCTTAGCAAAAAAACGAGCGAGGTGCCGTTCAAGGGTCTCCTTGCCGAGACCGACGATACGGGCAGCCGCATTACACTATCCCTGAACAAAAAGGGCAACGCTGCTACACTCAATGGTATTGAAGGATTCAGCCTGTCCGTTAATGGCAGTGCCGGCATTCTCACCGGGGTTCAAATGGATAACAGCGACCCGTCGAAATTCGTGTTTACAACGGATGCCCCGCTTTCCGATACGGATGTATTGACCCTTAGCTATAATGGCAACCACATTACGGCAACAGACGCGACGCCGCTTGAAACTTTCAGCAACCTTCCGATCCGGAATAATCTGCCACTTCACTTAACGATCCCCGGGAAAATCGAAGCAGAAGCTTTCACCGTTAACCAGGGACTCCAGCTGGAAAATACCAGCGACACGGGTGGTGGACAGAACATCGGTTTCACGAATGCAGGTGACTACCTTGAATATCTGGTGAGGGTCCCGGCCGACGGCGAATATCCACTGGAAGTCCGCGTTGCCTGTAATAACCAGGCGGGTAAAATTGAAGTTCAACAGCTTACAAAAGGAGGACAGCTGTTGCATTACGTGATGGTTGACATCCCTGTCACAGGAGGATGGCAGACATGGCAGACGGTTAGAACGAGAATGACACTGAAAGCCGGCAGCGGCATACTGAAAGTAAAAATCATTCAGCCTGAATTCAATATTAACTGGTTCAGGTTTGCCGCGGCAGATGTGATCAGCGGATCTGAAAAAGACCGCCAGGGTTTATTGCAGCTGTATCCCAATCCCACGGATGGTGATCTTTTTATTGACCTGCCGGAAAATGCCTATAGCAGTATCAATACGTTAACGGTGACTAGTATCAATGGCAGCCTGATGAGCCGGCAGGATAGCGTGAGTCGCGAGGCCATTCGCCGGATCAATGTTGGATGGTTGCCGGCCGGGCTTTACATTCTGGAACTGGATATGAACGGAAAAGTATGGCGCAATAAGTTTCTCTTCCAGCGTGAAGCGCACTAACGGTTTAGGAAAGTAATTTTTTGCCTGACGTAGCGTCAGAACATATACCGGATAAAAATCTTCTGGATCTCCTTGTAGAATAGGTCCGGATTGATGTCAACATGCTTCAGCGCATCGGGACTCACTTCATTAAGTTGCCCAATCAGTTGCCCGTAATGTTGCGTATCGAGCGGCGACACCAGCAGTTCCTTCAGGTCGTGCTTAATCGCTTCCACTTTACCGGAGTCCAGCTCATGAATATGATAGCGGTCGGCGAAGTATGATTTCACGTGGCGTTCGTCCAGGAAATCCTTGGCAAGATCGTTTCGAAAATTGCGAATGAGGTCGATGACGTGCTCACGGGCAACATTGACGGTTACTGAGTTTAATTCCATGTTAGGTGCGTCTTGGCGGAATATGGTTTAAAAACCTATACCGCTCCTATTCACCCGAAGTCGCAATGGCCGGATGTGTTTTTTCCGAATAACGTTGAAAGATTTCCTCAACTGGATATATGGCAGACTGGCTACCGGGCAGGCATATGCTATAGCACCGAGCGCCCGAAATCATCCTGCACGCGAACGATATCATCCTCGTCGGAAGGATTGCCCACCAGTGTGTGCTGCCAGATCTCTGCGACCATTCCCCATCCGCCAAGTCCGATCAGGCGATGACGCTGCCCCTGTTGAAGCCGGATGATTTCACCAACCTGAAGTTTTTCCACATCACCTTCCTGATCAGTTTCGCTCCTGATCACGCCCGCTTCGCCCGCGATAAGTCTCCAGATTTCCGCCCGGCGATGATGGTATTGCCATGACAAGCGTTTGCCAGGTTCAACCATCAGTATTTTCGGACTTAATTTTCCACTGATCTTGAGTTCGTTCAAGTCGATGCCCGGGAAAAAATGTTTGGCAAACTCAATTGCCTCGGATTCATTGATCACGAAAAACCCGCCCCAGGGACGGTCGGAATCCTTCGCGGTAATGGATAATCCAAGGTCGAAAAGATAAGATTGTACCTTGCTGAAAACTTCTGATTTTGTTTCTGTTCTGGAAAAAGTGATGTTCATTGGTATAGCTGTTGGCCGTGCAAGTATAAAGAAAAATATATCATAACATAAAATTATCCGGTAACACTACCGGAGTCTGGTCATAATTTCGAGCGCAGCGCGTCCGTTGTGATAGGGACATTTCCAGAATCCCGCCTTGTCTTCGTTCCGGTAAACGTTTCCATCGCGGTTTACACGCCAGTGCCACTCTCCCTGCACCTCATCGATCAGATGATCTTTTATAAAGGACCATACCTTCACCGCCTCCTGAAGATAGCGCTGATGATGGGTGAGTTGCCACGCATTTACCAGGCCCACGATCGCCTCCGCCTGTGGCCACCAATGTTTATCCGTGTCGGATACGCCGGTAAGATTCGCCTCGTTCATCAACCCGCCGTCGCGGTCCAGTCCTTCGTCCACGGCCACATCCACCATGCGTACCGTTATGGGCGCGATCTGTTTCAACAGCGATTCATCGGCCAGAACGGCAGCGGCTTCGTACAGTAGCCAGCTTCCCTCGATGTCATGGCCGAAAGAGATCTCATGTGATCGCACTTCCCATTCCTCGCTGAAAAAAAGCTGAAAATGAAACCGGCTGTCCAGAATAGTGTCTTTAAATAACACGATGAGATTCTGCAACTGCTGCTTTAACGTCTGATCTTTCCAGCACCGGTAAAGGTTGGTATAGGCTTCCAGAACATGAAGGTGCGTGTTCATGGATTTCTTTTCATTCGCATCCTTCTCACTCAGCCGCAGATCGGTCAGCAAATTCCAGTCGCGGTCGAATGCCTCGAAATATCCATTGAACTTTCTGTCAAAACTATGCTGTTCGATGAGCTGAAATAACCGGATTGCCTGTTGCAGGCTTTCGCTATGTCGGGTTGCCAGGAAGTACTCGGTGAAGGCATATATTGCAAAAGCCTGGGCGTAGATCTGTTTTTTGGTGTTGGAGACGCCGCCCGAAGCATCTACCATCCAGTAGACGCCACCCTTTTCAGTATCGGCAAAATGATCGATGATGTAGTGATAAGCCCGGTCAGCGATTACAATATACGGAGCAGCATTTACGCCGGTTTCCGCCAGCACCCGCGCCGCATGTGAAAACGTCCAAAGGATCCGCGCATTCAGAATTATCCCCTTCTCTGCCTGGGGATCAAGTGCGTCATAACCGTCCCTTCTGCCGTAAAACCCGCCGCGATCATGATCGACCATTTTTTCCATCCAGTAGGGAAGTACGTTGTTCAGGAGGTCATGGCCCATCTCCTTTCGCAATAATGCCCGCATGGCTCCGACTGTCATGACAGGTGCTTATTGATCCACGAAAGATTTTTTTCAATGAGTTGGTTCCTTTGTGCGACGCTAGCCGCGGAACAATAACCATCCTCGGGTGTGTGCATGCAATAGTCTATCAGTTTCTCCACCGTCGACGTTGCCACATGCATGCGCGTATCGGACGATCCATAGTAGATTAAAACTTCGCCATTATCGCGTGCAACCCAACCGTTGGAGAAGGTAACGTTAGAAACATCACCCACGCGTTCCTCTCCTTCGGGTGCAATGAAGTGTCCCGCCGGGCGGTGAATGACGCGGGAGGGATCTTTCAAATCCGTCATGAACATGTAGAGGACATAGCGAAGACCTGCGGCCGTGTTGCGAACACCATGCGCCATATGCAGCCAGCCTTTTTCCGTTTTGATGGGCGCGGGACCCTGCCCATTCTTAACTTCCTTGATAGTATGATAAACTTTGGGTTCAATGATTACTTCTGATTGAATCACTGCCTTTTCCATCGTGTCACACAATCCCCAGCCGATACCACCACCTTTCCCGGCGTCAATGAAACCGTCCTGGGGGCGGGTGTACAAGGCGTACTTTCCGTTGATGAACTCAGGATGCAACACCACATTGCGCTGTTGGCCACCGTTGGTGACGAGGTCGGGCAGGCGTTCCCAGGATTTCAGATCTTTTGTCCGGGCGATTCCACATTGGGCATTGGCTGCGGACTGGTCAAAGTCCGGCGCGTTGGGGTCCCTCCGTTCCGTG
>DASPJC010000507.1:0-4037 GCA_035628815.1 Ohtaekwangia sp.
CATCCATGTATTCGAAGGGGGAATTGCCGAGATCGAACCCGTCTACCTTCTTTCCATCGCGTTCTCCCGAGGTAAGGTAACCCTGGGCTTTCATGGCCAGGCAGTCTTCCAGCAACGCAAACGGTGCGATACCTTCAATGCCGTGCGCCAAGGCCGTGGTCATGCATGACGTCGCGCGGAGAATGTCAACCACAACAACGGTTGTATTGGCTACACTGTACAAGTGCATGAGGTCAGGCGTAAGGCAGACGTCTATCGTCTTCATAGCGGTTCCGGAGATGAATGATTATGAAATGATCAAAGGAAGTTTACTAACCTGTGCTTTGATCGCTTTGCCGCGAATATCGACAAAGATCTCCCTTCCAGGCGCAGCATTTTCCTTCGTAACATAACCCATACCGATGCCGATGCCCAACATCGGGGAGATGGTACCGGAAGTCACTTTGCCAATGATATTTCCACCGGCATCTTTTAGCTGGTAATCATGACGGGGGATGCCTTTGTCTATCATTTTGAAACCGATCAGCTTGCGGCTGACACCGGTTTCCTTTTGCTTCTGAAGATTAGCGGCGTTCGTAAAATCCTTTGTGAATTTGGTAATCCATCCCAACCCGGCCTCTAACGGTGACGTTGTATCGTCAATGTCATTTCCGTAAAGACAGAAGCCCATTTCCAATCGCAATGTGTCGCGTGCGCCAAGACCGATGGGTTTAATGTCAAAATCTTTCCCGGCGTCAAAAATGGCGTTCCAGACTTTTTCGCTAAACGCTGCCGGAACATAGATCTCAAAGCCACCCGCCCCTGTATAACCTGTGTTGGAAATGATTACATCCTTTACACCGGCGAATGTATCAACGGCAAAATGATAATAGGGAATCGCCTTGAGATCGCGCACCGTAAGTTTCTGTAGGGTGTCGACCGCCTTCGGTCCCTGCACCGCGAACAGGCTGATTCCTGCCGAAATATTCTCCATCACGACACCTTTCGTGTTAAAACGGCTGATCCAGTTCCAGTCCTTCTCGATATTTGACGCGTTTACGACAAGCAGATAATGCTCGTCTTTTATTTTGTACACCAGGAGGTCGTCGACAATGCCGCCGGTGTCGTTGGGCAGGCAGGAATACTGTGCCTGGCCATCGGCGAGTTTGGACGCATCGTTGCTGGTAACCCGCTGGATAAGGTCCAGGGCATTCGGGCCTTTCAAGGTGAACTCGCCCATGTGCGAAACGTCGAACACACCAACGCTCTGCCGGACAGCCATATGCTCTTCCAGATCCGATGAATAGCGCACCGGCATATGATAGCCGGCAAAAGGCACCATTTTAGCGCCCAGTTTTACATGAAGGTCGTTCAGGGGGACGTATTTCAATTCCATAGCGATCGTTTGTGCGGCAAAGGTAAAATAATTGCCGATGGTGAAAAACCCGAAACGCCTCCGCCTGCAACGCGAGATTATTTTAAACGCTTACGGGTTAATCGCTTTGGCTTTTTCGATCGCTTCCAGCATATCTTCTCTCACTTTTCTGACCTTTTCCATCTGGTTTTCGAGGTACTCGCGCGCTTTTTCTTCACCCGCCACACTGTCGGGCACGGGCTTATACTGCCGCATCCAGACCATCATACCTTCGCTGGCGGAGTCGAGTTTGGCGATCGTTGCTTCAATTTCCTGTTTCTGTTCAGTAGGAATGTTGGTACTGTCGGCTACCTTGGTTTTCAATCCCTGCTTCAGCCGGTAGATCTCATCCATTCGCGGCATTACTTCGTCGTGGATTTTCATGATCTCGCTGTCCAGTGCTGCATTGCCAGCCGGTGCCAGGGGATCGCTGGCATGATCGTGACCCGCGTGTTGATCCGATTTCTGCCCGCAACCATAACACAGCACCAAAGCGCTAAAGGCGAGATGTACAAGAATTGATTTCATAAGATGATCTTTGTTTCGGGTAAAGGTACGCGCTTGATGGAAGCATGACAACGCCAAAGAAAGCTGGCCAGGTATCTTTTTTAAGGTTCCGCACCACTAACAAGCATTAGTTTTAAAGGATTTTTTGCAAAAAGACCTGACGGTGTTTGGACGTTGAATTAAAATGCCCTTATCTTTGATTTATATCGCAGTGATATGAAGATCAGCAACACATTCTTTTATTTTTATTACTACTTCTTTAGGACCCGAGCGGGACTTTAAGAGTGGTGTGTTGTTGACGAACGATAACAAGAAAAACTCAGAAGGTCCCGGTAAGCCGGGACCTTTTTTTTTGACGCATGGCAAAGAGAAAAAAATTACGCGTTGCAATCCAGGGGATCACCACCAGCTTTCATGAGATAGCGGCGTTTACCTACTTCGATGGACCGGTAGACACGATTGAGTGTCTTTCATTCCATCAATTATGCGAGAGTTTGAAGAATGGCTACTCGGATTTTGCTGTCATGGCTATTGAAAACTCCATTGCCGGAAGCATTCTTCCTAATTACTTCCTCCTGCAGAGCTATCATTTCAGCATCGTCGGGGAACTGTACCTGCCCATTCATATGCACCTGCTCGCAATGCCGGGGGTAAGTATAAAGGACCTGAAGGTAATAGAATCGCACCCGATGGCGATCCGTCAATGCGCCGAATTTCTGCATGGCCTCAACGGCATCGATATCCGCGAAAGTGATGATACCGCCCTGTCAGCAAAGCGGGTAAAGGAGCTGAAACTGAAAAATACGGCCGCCATCGCCAACGAGTATGCCGCTAAAAAATTCGGCCTGCAGATTCTTGAAAAAAGAATTGAAACGCATAAAAAGAATTTTACCCGTTTCCTCATCCTGACGAAGAAGGGAGACGGTGGTTCGGATGCGAATAAAGCCTCCCTGTGTTTCGAAGTGGCCAACGAAGTCGGGAGCCTCGCAGAAGCACTGATGACCTTTAAAAATCACAGCATTAACCTTTCGAAAATACAGTCCATCCCCATTATCGGTAAACCCAGTGAATACTCCATTCATGTTGACGTTGAATGGAAACGACGAAAAAATTATGATGAGGCCATGCGACAGGTCCTGCGTCAGGTAAAAAACCTGAATGTGCTGGGAGAATACAGGAAAGGAAAGATCGAATACAAATAGAAGAATGGATACCGTATGATAGCAACAGCTAACCGAATTTCCAACGTCGAGGAGTACTACTTCAGTAAAAAGCTTGCAGAAGTGCGCTCGCTTGATACACCGGCGTTGCGGGTGATCAACCTGGGGATCGGAAGTCCCGACCAGGCACCTTCAGCCAGTGCGATTGAAGCACTCGTGACGTCTGCGAAAAATCCCGCGCATCACGGCTATCAGAGTTACAAGGGCATACCAGCATTCCGGAAAGCAATTGCCGATTTTTACCAACACACTTACCAGGTGTCATTGGATCCTGAAACGATGATCCTTCCTTTGATGGGATCCAAAGAGGGGATTATGCATATCGCCATGGCATTCGTCAACGAAGGTGAAGAGGTACTGATACCGGATCCTGGTTATCCGACGTACTCTTCCGTTGCGAAACTGGTAGGCGCAACGTTGCGGCCATATCACCTCCGTGAGGAATTGAACTGGGGCATTGATGTCGCGGCGTTGAAGAAAAGCGATCTTTCGAAGGTGAAACTGATGTGGATTAATTTCCCGCATATGCCTACGGGAAGGACGGCATCACGGGAGGAGCTGAAGGAACTGGTGGACCTTGCCCGTCAACATGAGTTCCTTATCGTGAACGACAACCCGTACAGCCTCATCCTGAACCAGGAGCCGATGAGCATCCTTTCCATTGATGGCGCTGAAGACGTAGCCCTTGAGTTGAATTCACTAAGCAAATCACACAACATGGCCGGATGGCGCCTCGGATGGGTCGCCGGAAAACAGGCATACATCGATGCTGTATTGAAGGTAAAAAGTAACATGGACTCCGGTATGTTCCTCGGTTTGCAGCATGCCGCCACCGAGGCATTGAAAAACGGAGCGGAATGGTTCAGGGAACTCAACGAGGTTTATGGCGCGCGGAAAAAAGCTGCTGTTGAAATCCT
>DASPJC010000508.1:0-3511 GCA_035628815.1 Ohtaekwangia sp.
ATAGCCGAAGCCGGGTTTATTATCGTACGAGAAGTCACTGTTGACCACCTGCCATCCTTCAAACTTCCGGATGGCGCGATCGAAATTGCCATAGTTGATCTTCTGACCGAAACCATAAAAAGCAAACCCACCACCCTTGATATCGAATTCAATATTGCCGCGCTGAAACTGAAGGACAAGTTCCACCGGGACAAATATGGTAAAGTTGGGGCCGACCAGGGGGTCCTTACTTTCAAACGGAAGATCTTTTACATTCAGTCCCGACATCCTGTATAACGATGCACCGGTTTCCAGTGCGAGGAACCGGTTGAAATCAAAACCGAGCCCCCGGATCGAAAACGGACTGATGGGCGTGGAGAAGTAGCCGTTCTTTGGAATAAAATAGGAGAAAGAAAGTCCGAACTGCTGGGCAGAACACCCATAGCCTGCGAATATCAACATTACCATCATTGTTTTTTTCATGGGATACGGGATTGATGCATTTGGTTAAGATTACTTATAATATTCAAGAGCATATATGTAAAGGGCCGTCTTTGCATGCCGGTCACTTTCCGTTATAATCGCTGAACAACATTTGCTGATAGGCTTTGCTGACATTGAGGTCATGCTCTGTTGCGCCTTCCGACACCAGGAATTGTTTGCCAGGATTGTCATGCACAATGTACTTTCCGGGCGTCAGAAAACCGTAGCCATCGTTGAAGTAATATGCGGCGAACGGAACACAATTTGCGGCCAAGATATTTTTTCCAAAGGTAAAGTCACGTTCCGGGCTACCGAGCTGCGCCAGCACCGTTTCGGCAATGTCGGTCTGTCCGCTGAGGGTGTGGATCACCGTATCTTTTTTTATCGCGCCACCCATCCAAAGCATTGGTATCCGGAATCTTTCCTTGTCTTTCAACGCTTTATTTCGCGGGTGCCGGTGTCCGTGGTCGGCGGTTATAATGATCCACGTGTTCTCCCACTGCGGTCGCAAACGGAGCGAATCGATAAAAGCGCCTAGACTTTTATCTGTATAAAAACACGAATTGAGAAATAGCGACTCATGATCATTGCCCTGAAACTGCGGTGGCATGGGGACATCAAAAGGTTCATGGCTGCTCAATGTAAGGATGATCTTCACGAAAGGCGATCGCGTTGAATCCAGCTCTTTAAGCGCCTGGTCAAACATGAAGTGATCGTGTACGCCCCACTTTGATTCGTTCAGTGCTGCCGGAAAAGCATCCATGGTTGTAATGTGATCAAAACCGCCGATAGTAAGGTATGACCGGAAATTGGCAAAATCGATATCGCCGCCATAGATGAACGAGCTGTGATAACCCATTTTCTTCAGATACTGGTTGAGGTGGGGGAGTTTTTGCGTCTTCGACGGATTTTTAATAATGGACGTTGTTGGCTGCGCGGGATAGCCACTGAGTATGCCGATCAGGCCTTTATCCGTTCGGTCACCTGTGGCGTAGAAGTTGTCAAACAAAACTCCTTCACGACAAAATTCATTGATCCGTGGTGTCACCCCGGGAACACCGCCAAGCGGTTCGATCACGTCGGCCGTAAAACTTTCCAGGACGATGAGTATGATATCGGGCCGGGTCGTTTTCAGAAGGTGCGCGGTCGAATCTTCATGCGGATAAAGGGCTGAAAAGTGTTTGGTGGTTTCCGAATGGTCAAAGAATTTTTCCGGGTAGGATTCGGACGAACCTTTCTGGACGCTATACAGAAAATTCCAGATCACGTTGATGGCGGCATGATTGGCGAACGCCTTGGTCGTATGAAAATAGACGAAGCCGGTATTCATCGGCGCCACGCTGAAACTCCCGCGAATCGGGATGAACATCAGTCCGGAAATGATGAGCATAACGACCGCATACGATTTCCTTACAGCGGGCAAAGTGCGTATTCCGGGCGCCACAACGCGAATAAAAAGCCACCAGAAAAACAGGAAAAGGATAATCAGCAGGCCCACGAGTTTTATGACGACCCACACTTCGACACTTCCCACGGCGCCTTTTCCCATGTAGAAAAAGGGTGTGTTGTTCATCCGGAATCCCCAGTGACGGTACAGTTCAAGGTCCGCCGTAACGACCACCGCAGAAAGCAAAAGAAGCATGAAGGTCAGCCCGAGCAGGGTCCGGTAGATCCATGGGCCCGGTACCAGCATGGAAACGGTGAGCAGTAGCCCGCATAATGCCAGGAAATATCCGGCCATGCTGGCATCCATCCGCAGTCCGTGCAGCATGGCCAGAAAAATTTCGGCGGTTGTCAGATCGGCGCTTAAGGGAAGATTGTAAGCCAGGAACAACATCCTTGCCACCACCATAAATGCCATCCAAAAGAGTATTATCCTTAAAAAAACAGAAAGGTATTCACGCATAGTGCTGGTGATCGCCGGCAAAGATAATGGGGATAGTTTGTGTAAAAAACCGAACGATGGCGGACGGGTATTTGAATGATTAAAGGATTGGATGTACTTTTCGGTCTTAACCTAGACTTATGTGGAAGCGATCTATTCAGATCCTGCTCATTGGCGTTATACTGTTCCGGTGTACCGCGAACGAACCGGCGGATCTGGTTCTTAAGAACGGCAAAATCTACACGGTGGATGAAAATCAGCCCCTCGCCAGCGCCGTAGCCGTCAAGGACGGAAAAATTCTTTATGTCGGAGACGACGCACAGCTTAAAAAATATATTGACGACGAGACCACCGTGGTCGACCTTCAGGGAAAAACGGTTACACCGGGTTTTATTGAAGGACATGGCCATATTATGGGTATCGGTTATAATGAACTCGAACTCGATCTGCTCCAGGTATCGAGCTACGAAGAGATCGTTGGTTTGGTAAGGGAAGCCGTCCGGAAAGCCCCGCCAGGTCAATGGATTATCGGTCGTGGATGGCATCAGGACAAATGGGCCGTCAAGCCGGACAAAACCATCAAAGGGTTTCCGCTTCACCACGCGTTGAGCGAGGTATCACCCATGAACCCGGTGTTTCTCGTGCATGCCAGTGGCCACGCAGCGCTTGCCAACGCGAAAGCCATGGAGATAGCTGGCGTTAACCCGCTGGTGCGAGAGGGCCTGTATGACCATGGTGGGGAGGGCGGGGAGATGCTGACCGATGCCTCGGGTAACCCCACGGGCCTTTTCATTGAACGGGCGATGACCCTGATCAAACGCCACATCCCCGACAGAACGGAAGAGACCGATCGCCAGGCGTTTGAGCTGGCGATCCAGGTTTGTCTCAAGAATGGGATAACCAGTTTTCATGACGCCGGCGCAACGCGCGAGCAGATTGAAATTTTCAAGGCTTTCAAGGCGGAGGACAAGCTCAAGCTAAGGCTGTATGTAATGCTGTCAGGGTCGGACCCCGGGCTGCTTCAGGAATGGTTCAGAAAGGGCCCCGAGATCGATACGGGTAACTTGCTGACCATACGTTCCATAAAATTGCATTGCGATGGTGCTCTCGGTTCGCGGGGCGCATGGCTGCTTGAGCCGTATACGGACCGGCCTGGCTTCTACG
>DASPJC010000509.1:0-12110 GCA_035628815.1 Ohtaekwangia sp.
TTGGGGTATCATGCTTGAGCCCTCTTCCTTGAGAACGGAATCCTGAGCAAGGCCTGTGCGTGGAGCAGCGGCGCGCGAAGGATTGGCGTAAGCCTATCTTTTCTATTAAACTTTGATGAAGTGGTGCATTGGATCCTTAGCTCGCTGCTCGCCGGTCTTGCTCAGGAGAGTGGTGCAAGTGTCACCGCCTGATATCAATCTCGTAACTGAAACTGTCACCGCGGTAGTACCCGAGGTTGTACTCAACAGGCCGGTCACCCGGGTCACACACGAGCCGCCTGCGAAGTAAGATCGGCTCGCCTTTTTTCACCAGAAGTTTTTTTGCAATGGCCGCCGTCGCAGCAAGGGCGCTGATCTTTTCTTTGGACATGCTCGGGATCGTATGGTGATCCTCCTCCAGGATGTTATACAGCGGTCGTGAAAAATCCTCATTGCCCGTAAGACCTACGCGCGGGTGAAAGTACGATATGAAGTAAACGAATGGTTTCTTTTGTTCTCCACGCAATCGCTCCAGTTTAAGAATCGTTTTGTTACCATTGATACCCAGCATACGGGACACTTCTTCCGGCGGTTCGACCCATGATACCCTGATATCATGATTAATGAACGCAACGCCCTTGCTGTGCATCTCATCGCTGAAGCTGAGCCAGTTGTCAAGGCGTGTGCTGACCGTTTTCTTAACGACCCTCGTGCCGACGCCCTTTTTGCGGATGAGCAGGTTTTCATGCTCAAGTTTGTTCGTCGCCTGCCGGATAGTATTGCGGGAGATGCCCAGGCGCTTGGCCAGCTCGACTTCTTTGGGCAGCAGCTTTCCGTCCTGGTATTGCGGACTGTCAATCAGCTTGCGTAGCAACGTTTCTACCTGCACGTGCAGCGGAACAGGACTTTCATGATCGATTGTGAATTCGATCACTTCGCTTTTGGACTTCTTTCCGGCCATACGATGGTTTAGCACGTAAAGTTAGAGGTGATTGGGTGAAGAACAAAATGGCAGGAACGGTGGAAAATAACGTCTTCTTCGCTTTGCAGTTCATCGACACTTTCATAGGTTGGTGTATGGCCAGCAGGTTCTTCAGCCCTTCATCGACCTTCCTGGCGTTATTCAATGCTAATCTCAACGCAGGGGTGCAAAAGCAGCGCCAAGAACGGCGGCGAATTGTTCACTCGACATGCTCATTCGGCCTACCGAACAAATAACGAAATGTGTTCTCCTTGCATCTGATTATTTCAAATCGATTGAGTGAGTCCATCCGCTCAATTATGACTTCAACGCAAAGGCCCAAATTAGCGCTAAGGACCGCGAAGAAATTGTCCAAACGACGGGAAGCACTGTCACCCTCTGCGCAACTTCGCGTGCTTTCGCGTCTCTGCGTTAAAAAAATAGGATGGCTCGACGGGTTCATTTTGGCTTGCCGAAAAGAAATGAAGTGCATTCTTTTTGACATGATTCTGTTAATCGATTGAGTTGATGCTTTCGGTTAACTATGACTTTAACGAAGGAGCGCTAAGAGCCGCGAAGAAATTGTTCAAACGAGGGAAGCACTGTCACCCCTCTGCGCAACTTCGCGCGTATAAAATAGGATGACCCGAGGGTTTATTGAACTGCCCGAAAACGAAAGGTATTCATTGCAAATGATTCTTTCCAATCGAACGACTTAATTTTTTCCAGTCAACGATAACTTCAATGTTGTGGATGGCGCCAACGGCAATCCGTGAATACAGTTGTTTCTTTCAACGCTAGTTAATGCAGGCCTGTTCGATTTTCCGGAAGTGATACCACGTCCTTTGCCGGTACGTGGTATTTAGGGTGGTGGAAGCGTAACAGGCTGGCGGCAATGGTATCTAAATCTGAAAATCCTGTAGGATTGTGTTTTGATTTCCATCTCGTCGGGACCAGGCTGGGCGGTGACTACCCCTTGCATTAATTCCCGCCATTCCAGTATTTCGGTCTGAAGCATGAATAACAGGGCAAAAAGAACACTTTTCCACTACCTGCCGGTCTACGGATGTATTTCCACGGGGTTATGTTATACCGGTGTCGGCACCATTGCGATGTTGTCCTTGCTGAAAGTCCGCAAGGGAGGCGCGGATGAGAGTAGTATGCTCGCGATCCTGAACGATGTTCTGATAGGCAAGCTCCTGCTGTGGATCATCATGGTGGGGACGGCCTGTTACATTGTCTGGCGCATTTTCGAAGCGGTGACTGATCCTTATGGTTATGGAAAGGATTTTAAAGGATTGGGTAAAAGGTCGGGGATCGCTTTAAGTACTTTTGCGGATCTGCTGATCGTGTATGCAGCGATCAAGGTACTCCTCGGGATCGGTGATATTCAGCAAAGCGGCGAACCGAAGGAAGAGCGCGCTTTTGTTGACGGGATGTTGGCAGAAACCTGGGGTGCCGCGGCAGTGACGGCCATGGGAGTCGTTGTACTGTTGGCTGCGGTTGTGCAGTTTGTCTATGGTGTCACGCGGGGCTACAAGGAAAGGCTTGACATCGATCATTATTCAAAAGCGGCGAAGACGGCCATTCATTTCCTGGCCTGGACGGGTTATTGCTCCCGGGGCATCATCGTGGGGATCACCGGGTTCTTCCTGCTGAAAGCTGCTTTTACCGGCGCGGCAAAGCATGTCGTGAACACCGATAAAGCTTTTGATTTTATCGGTGATGAGCTCGGGTACGTTCCCTTTGTTTTAATCGCGGTCGGGACCGTGTGTTATGGCGTTTATATGATCATCAATGGTATTGCTTATGATCAGGATAAGGATTGATGGTGAATCCCCGTTTGCATGAGCCCAACGGAAGGTTTTTACATTGCCGCACAGGTGCATGTATTTTGTGGTTGGAGTACCTTTGATTTAGCGTTAGTTGTTTTTTGTCCATATTGTAAGGGGATTCTTTTGCGCTATGAAACGAAAAATGTAAGGATTGATACGGGCCATGATTTTTCGTTTAAGTTTATTTTTTATTCGAGTTCTTCACAGTTGTAGCGGTGACCTTGCAGCAAGTCCGTTATCACAGTAACGATATTTTCTTCACTGTCAACACGCAAGATCCTGTCGCAATCGTCCAGGTCGAAATTCCAGCGATCGGGTGGGAGGATGGTATTGACCACCGGCGCCAGTTTTTTTACCTGATTTTTTGTTTTGACGGATGTCTTGAAAACGTAGATCATCGTTTGGATAAAACGGCCAGTACATTTTTGAGGTTTTCAAAGGTGGCTGCCATTCCCAGTTTGAAGCCTTCGAGCAGACCTTCTAACCGGTCAAGCGATTCATTATAAACACTGATATGGACTTTTGTTACCGCCTCGCCATCCGCCCCGTTTTCTTCGCTGAAATTCAGGTCCCAGTCCGAACCGGGTAACTGCGGATTTTCGTCTTTGTCCGCGAAAACATTGAACATTTTGAAGTTTGTATTGGGACTGATGGACTTGTATTCCTGGATTGCCCAGCGCTCCTGGCCATCGGGACCTACCATGGCGTAAAATCTTCGGCCACCAACCTTGAAATTCATGAACTTTGTTTTTGAAGTGAAGGGTTTAGGAGCATACCATTGGTCAAGGATCTCCGGTTTCGTAAAGGCATCCCACACCAGCGAGAGGCTTGCATCAAACACCATGGTTATGGATACGGTTTTGGTTGTTTTGTCGATCATAAGATCGAATAAGGAATTGGTTTTCATTTTTTTTGTTTTTTCATTGTTGATAATACGTTGCCAAGCTGATGAAAACGGCTTTCCCAGATTTTCCTTAGCGGGTTCAGCCATTGATCGATCTCTTTCATTTTTTCAATTTCCAGTGAGTAATAGATTTCTCTTCCCCGCTGTTCCTGTTTTACCAGTTCGCATTCTGTAAGAATACGCAGGTGTTTGGAAACGGCCTGTCTCGTAGTATTGAAATTGTCAGCGATGGCATTGGGTGTCATGGCGTGTATTGCGATGAGTGTTATAATGGCCCTGCGAGTCGGGTCGGCGATGGCCTGAAAAATATCTCTTCTCATAAATAATGGTTCCTATTAAGCAACTGTTCGGTTGCAAATATATATGCAACTAATCGGTTTCACAAAGTAAGTGACTAAAATATTTTCATCATTGCAAAAAAGCAGGGTGGTAAGCGATCGTGCTAAATGATCCTTGTGGGCGCGTGTGGGTCTGTCGTGCACAAACGACGGAGGGATCGAAGCCGCCTGGTTCAGTTTAGATGCACCGGTCTATCAGAAAATGGTGAACCCAAGGGCGTGTCCGCAGACACCAAGCTTAGGGCCGCACTGATCTTTTCGTTACATTCAGCCTGGCAATAAAATAACCCATGGCACCATGCTTAACAATAAAAATCCGCGAAGGAACTTCCTCAGTTTTGGTTTTGCAGGTGTTGCGGCAGCGCTGACACTAGGGCTGTTCAAGCGTACATTCGCGGACGGTGTCTTGTACAACGGCGAGCCTGTTGTGGTCCATGAAGCGGAAGGAAAGCAAATTATCATGGGGCGCAGCAAGGCGCAGATGACCATTAAAATTTCTGCAGCCGATCATGGGATTGAAAATATCTCCGTTTGCACCGAGGATATTGTGCCTGGACGAAAGATCCATATCCATAAACATCTGCACAACGACGAGATCGTTTTCATCCAACACGGAACAGGAACCTTCACACTGGATGAGAAAACAATACCGGTGAAGACCGGAACGGTGGTATCTGTTCCACGCGGGGTCTGGCATGGACTGGAAAATTCAGGAACGGAAAATATCCGTATGCTCTTTATGTATACACCGGCGGGCTTCGAAGAATATTTCGTGGAAAACGGCACGGTAGTCGGTTCGCCGCCGAAGACAAGAACCCGGGAGGAGTATGCCGCTACCGAAAAGAAGTATGGCATGGTTAACAAAGTGCCCCGCTAGTCTTTGAGCAGCGCAACTGGTACATTCCCTACCCATATCCATCAAAGCATCAAAATTTTTTGCATAGCAATTAAGTTCTGATTGTTTTAGTTTTACGGGTTATCGACCGGTCATAAGAAATTATTCTATCAACATGAAAAGACTGACATTTCCAGCAGCAGTACTGCTTTTCGCGGCTACCAGTAATGTGTGGTGCCAGGATCTGAAACTGAATGATCTCGAGTATTTTGAGACGCAGGGTGTGAACGTTCTTGTGTATAATAACCTTTTCACCGGAGGTTTCAACGATGAGAAAACCGCGGGTATAGAATTGATTCACCACGGCGTCAGAACAGCGCAGGGGGGTGCCGTGAGGCTTTCCAATACGCCTGAACAGTGGGACCTCGTCCCTGAAATACCGTCACGAAAGGTGGACCACGCGTCGAAAACTATCGAGACAACCTTGCGGTATAAGGATTACGATTTTGATTCGCGTGTTATTGTCATCCCGAAAGGCAAAGGCGTTGAAATATCGGTCTACCTCGACAAACCCGTGCCGCGTGAACTTGAGGGCCGTGTCGGTTTTAATCTTGAATTTCTTCCTTCACAATACTGGGGAAAAGCCTATGTGATGGACGGACGTTATAATCGGTTTCCGCGGTACGTGGTTGGCAATACCGTTACCAAGCCGAACAGTGAAAAGCCAAAGCAGTTCAAGGGATATATAACTTCCGATGACCGGGGGACCGGTAAATTTATCGATCCGTTGCCACTCGAGACGGGACGAACATTTCTACTGGCGCCTGATGAACCTTCCCGCCTGGTGAAGATCACTTCGCCGGATGCCGACCTCATGCTTTTCGATGGTCGTATGCTGGCGCAAAATGGCTGGTTTGTCGTCCGAAGTGTTCTTCCGGCAGGAAAAACGGGTAAGGTATTGAGCTGGACCGTTGAACCCAATGCCATCACGGGATGGATAAGAGAACCTAACATCGGGTTCTCTCAGGTAGGTTATATTCCTTCCCAGCAAAAAGTCGCTGTTATTGAACTCGACAAGAAGGACAAAGCCCTTGCAAAAGCCTCGTTATACAAGGTGGGCGACGATGGCACTGCTGCCGAAGTATTCAGCGGTAAGATTGTACCCTGGGGAGACTATTTTAAATATCACTATGTAAAATTCGATTTTACTTCGGTCAAAACGCCTGGCATATATTATATCCGGTACGGCAATCTTAAAACAAACAATTTTTTAATAGCCGATAACGTCTATGACAGGATTACGGATGCTACGAGTGATGTATGGATCCCGATACATATGAATCACATGTTCGTAAACGAGGCGTACAGGGTATGGCATGGAGAACCTTTTAAAGAAGGATATCGCCAGGCACCCCCGAACACCGATCATTTCGACCTTCATGCCCAGGGACCGACAACCGACACGAAGTATAAACCACTCGAACTGATCCCGGGATTAAACGTCGGAGGTTTTTTCGACGCCGGAGATTTTGATATCGAGACGGGTTCGAATATCAGCGTGGTACAGAACTTCGTCCACACGTGGGAGTATTTCAAACCATTGCGCGATCAGACATTTATCAGCCAGCAGCAACGTTATGTGGATCTTCACCGACCCGATGGAACGCCGGACGTGTTGCAGTTCATCGAGCACGGCATATTGAACCTGGTAGCGCAGGCGGAGATTGTCGGCCACATGACGCAGACGCTCTCCAACGCTGTTCTTGACAATTACCATCATCTGGGTGATGCCGCCTCACTCACAGATGGCCTCCCGTATAACCCGGATCTTGGCCCGTATGCAGTAGCGAAAGACGGGCGCTCGAGTGGTGTCAAGGATGATTTGTGGGCGTTTACCAGCCGCAATCCCAGCCTCGATCTACGTGCAGCAACAATGTTTGCCGCAGCTAGCCGCGCGTTGAAAGGTTACAATGACGACCTTTCCGCAAGAGCGTTGCAACAGTCAAAACGGCTTCTGACAGAGGCCACGGCATTACTGGCGAGCCTGCCGCAGGATACGTCAGCCTGGGGAAGATCAGCCAATGTTGGTACCAATCTCCAATTGTACATTGCAACCGGTGAGCAACAATACCGTGATAAGTTCCAGGAACTGTTATGGCCTGCCCTCGATCGCAGCGTCAATTTCCTCCTGTTGACAGCATTAAATGCCATTCCCCACATGGATGCATCGTTCAGGGAAAAGCTTCGGCCATATGTCGTAAAATACAATGATTATATCAAAGGGCTGGAGAAAGAGAATCCTTACGGCGTACCGATCACCCTAGGTAATTGGGCGGGTAGCGGGGCCGTTATGAATGCCGGTACGACCATCTGCTTCGCCAATAAATATTTCCCTGACGTGATCGACGCCAGCCACGCCTATAAAATCACCAACTGGCTGTTTGGGTGCCATCCGTATCACAATTATTCGTTGGTGGCAACGGTGGGTGCTTCCCGTCCCAAGGCGGTGTTCTATGGTAATAACCGCGCGGACTTTTCATTTATTCCAGGAAATGTTGCTCCCGGGATATTATTCAGAAAGCCTGACCACTTTGAAAATTATGATGACTGGCCATTTCTCTGGGGACAAAACGAGGGCACGATCGCCGGGAATACCAGTTATTTAATTTTCGGATCCGCCTTTAAGAACCTGATAAAATAATCCGACGCCCGCATTAAGCAGTGTTGTTGATACTGTCCCATCTGCCGGGATACGGATCGTTTGTGGGTCATGCCGGAAAACGTGCAACCACTTCCTTGTTCTTCAGAAAATTTATCTGACCACCTCGCTGATCAGAATGATGGGAACGATGTTCGTGTAATTTTGAAAGTCAGCTCTTATTGCATCCCTGTTCGGGCCAATGGCAGCGCGGTAATCATTGAGGTTCTTCACGTAAAAAGTTCCGATCGCCATGTACGGTAAAGGTTGATTGGGTATGCCGCTGGCCAGGCCTTTCTCAATGGTGTACTTTACCAGGTTTGATCCCAGAAACCCTGCGACCATAGGCATGTGTTTCGTTTCATAGTACGCCATGTCGAAGGTCTTTCCTTCAGCAAAAGGGTACATGACGGATACTTTGATGAGCCCTTTTTCAGGATGTTCTGAAGAGTGGTTTTCAGTTTGTTGGGATTGTTTTTCCTGCGCCGATGAACCCGCACCTGCGCCCAGGATCAGCAGTAATGTTATAAACGTGAATTTCATTGTTTTTTTTATTGATGAAAATTTGCGAGCGGGTAAGCTTGCCGTTTGACATGGCAATAACCAAAGATCCGAAGGGCGGGACAGATTTGCAAAGGGTGTCTTGATGAATCAAACGCCAGGGGAAACATCACTTGGAGCGGATTTAATGTTGCCAAGGTTCGCTTTAACTTTATTGCATATTCTCCCTGCGATGTTCTTCCTATGTTAATGCTCTCCTGTCTGTTGTTAGATCATGATGTATACCTTCGTGGATAGGGAGTATTCGTTTGCTTTGGCGCAACATGACAGATGGACTCGGTATCACTGTATGCCGCTAATTTTTATCTTTGCAGGTATTAAACGCGGAGGATGTTATGAAGAAAATCGGATTTTTGTCCTTCGGACATTGGGCTGATCGCCAGGGTTATCAGACACGCACGGCAAGTGACACCCTCCTTCAGTCGATCGACCTGGCAGTAGCTTGCGAAGCAATGGGTTTGGATGGGGCATACTTCCGGGTGCATCACTTCGCGGCCCAGCTGGCATCCCCGTTTCCGTTGTTGGCAGCTGTCGGCGCGAAAACGAACAAGATAGAAATTGGCACGGGCGTGATCGATATGCGCTATGAAAATCCGTTGTACATGGTAGAAACTGCCGGGGCGGCCGATCTGATATCCGGCGGAAGATTGCAACTGGGCATCAGCCGGGGTTCGCCAGAACAGGTAATCGATGGATGGCGTTATTTTGGTTATGAGCCCGCGGCGGGAGAAACCGATGCAGAGATGGGGCGCAGCAAAGCACTGGAATTTCTGGATAAGTTAAGGGGCGTTGGATTTGCCAGGCCAAATCCGAATCCCATGTTCCCCAATCCCCCGGGCTTGCTACGGCTGGAGCCACATGCTGAAGGATTGCGCGACCGGATCTGGTGGGGTGCTGCATCCAATGCTACGGCGGTATGGGCTGCCGAAAACGGAATGAACCTGCAAAGTTCTACCCTGAAGTTTGATGAAAGCGGCAAACCTTTTCATGTTCAGCAGGCAGAGCAGATCAGGTTGTACAAGGAAGCTTGGAAAAAGGCAGGCCACCGGCGTGAGCCCAGGGTTTCGGTAAGCCGTTCGATCTTCGCATTAGTCACCGACCAGGACCGGTATCTCTTTGGACAGGAGACCAACCGCAAGGACCAGATCGGTTTTATCGAGAGCGACAGGCGTGCTATTTTCGGAAGAAGCTATGCCGCGGAACCGGACCAGCTGATAAAGGAACTGGCCGGCGACGAGGCGATCCGGGAAGCGGACACGCTCCTGTTGACCATACCCAATACCCTGGGCGTTGATTATAATGTTCACGTGTTGTCTTCTATTCTAAAGTATGTAGCGCCCGGCCTGGGGTGGCGTTGACATCATGGCACGCGGTCAGGCTTCAGATGTATCCGCGGTCTGTCAGGATGATTATTTGAAGTGTGCTGCTTGGCGGAATAGCGGGGGAAGATACCCACCGCGCTTTCCCATCACTTTTCATATTGCGCAACTTTCGGAACCCGTCTCATCATCAATGCGAGACATAGTTACTAAAGCAGTACCATACTGACACTTGATACTCGGGGAGACCAGGTCCAGCGGGCACGCACGCTATATATTATAGAGTGATTATAACAGCCTGAACAGGAAGCTTAGGCACAGGGATGACGATTCCCTTAATTAGCCCTGCACTAAGCGCCAAACGCAGCAGAACCCAGGTTTTCGAGTTTAAAAGGGCCTCCTTCCTTATTTTGACCGCTAAACTCATTGGCTACCGCAATCGCATGAAAAAAGTTTTCAATCGATTGAAAAATAAGTGTACATATTACATTTCATATTAAATAAGTGTATATTTAACTATTATTCCTTCCAGCGGAACAACAACACCTAAAGTAATAATCTATGAATAAAACCTTTACCAGACTTCTTTCCCACGACAAGGACAATGGAATGATTCCAGCATCGTCCGTAATGGCCGCACTGATATTTTTCAGTATCGAGCCTCACGCGCAAAATCGTACCGTCACATAGGTTGCAATCGTGCCGGGGCCGTGACCCTGGTAAATCCTCCGTGGCTTTAATGCAGCCGCAGATGGATACATTTTACGGGCTTCTTATATATAAGAGTGAACTCAATCAAAATAATCTTATGAAAATAACTAAACTGATATTGTGCGCCCTGTTCGCAACAGTTTTGGCAGCGGTTGGCTTAGTGGGGTGCGAGGAACCGGACGTTTATGAAATTGCAGCGCCTGCTGACCTGCAGGCGAGGATCGACTCCATTGCCGCTGCGAAAGCCGGCGTTGATACAGGCGATACTACGCACATCACCATTAACACAACGATCGTCGGCGCTGAAGATAACAGTTCCGCCTGGTGGACTGCGTTCTCTGATTACTTCAAAATACCTACGAACAAACTGTTGCATTTGGAGTTTATCAACAAAGGCAGCGGTGTGAACAACTGGAACAACTGGAATCTTGCCGTCGCCAATGAGGTAGGGGATCGTGATGCCGAGGGCTATGCGGAATATTTTGTTCTTCGTTCTGATGCTTTTGGATGGGGAAACGGCGACTACGATGGGAGCATGATTTCGCAAAACTATCCTGACACTGACGGAGACGGCGATGTCTGGAACGACTTCCGTGCGACCATGCAAGGTGCTTATGTCACGATCGAAGTCGACCACTCCGCTACCGGTAACGCATACGTAACCGCCACAGCGGTTGGCACAAATGGCGTAACGCTGGTTCAGACTTATCAGCAGCCGGTTTCTGCTACCGCAGATATCGTGGCTTTCCTGGTGGCGGATGGCAGCTATTTCCAGATCAAAAAAGCATACCTCTTACCTTCCAAAGTCACCGCGGTGGAAGACGTTAACCCGGTGTCAATTGCGGTTGAAGGCGCGCCTGAGTTTGTGGAAATGGGTGACGAGGATTTTTGGGGCAATGCTGTTGCGACGGTTACTTTCGCAGACGGGTCATCTGAACAGGTCAATGCTACAGATCTGTCATTTAATGTTATTCCCGACATGACGACACTCGGCGTAAAGACCGTTATTGTAGCCTACAGCAAAACCAAGCAAGGTGCCTTTACCCAGGCCGTTTCAACCTTCTACACGCTGGAAGTAACAACCGCTGTCTCAAGCCTGGCAGTGACCACGATGCCAGATATAACCACCTACTACTACTTTAACAGCGATCCGATTATATTCAATACCAAAGGGCTGGTCGTAACAGCAACCTACTCTGACGGTACAACGGGTGTATTGCCGAATTCCGAGCTTCAGTTTGGTACAATTCCGGCAGCTGCCGGTGCGCAAGCCGTTAACATCACGTATGAGGGTGCAGGTAGCACGGTAACGACCACTGTACCGCTGACCCTTGTACAGGGCACCAGTCAGGTAGGCGCTACGAACTTTTCTACCGCATGGTGGACAGCCTTCTCGGAAGATTATCCCGTTGCCTCCGGTTCGAGTAAGACCATCACTATGTATTGCTATTCCAACAACGTGGCTAACTGGAACAGCCCGAGCACGATTCTGCGCAAAGCCGACAACACGGAATATGCTGTCGTGCGCATGGACAGCTTTGGCTGGGGCGGCGGCTATGGCACAGCTACCCTCTCGTCTGACTGGAACTGGGATACATTCACATCAAACATCAGTGGTTCCAAGGTTGTCATTAAAGTGACGAACAACGGTGACGACACTGCTGACATACGGTATGATGTCACGTATGCCACCGGCGAAACGCATTTCCAGGAATATGCCGGTATAACGGTAGACAGTGATGATGTGAACTTCGCATTCGTTACAGAAGGGGCCTACCTCGTAATCGTTGAATAACCAGAAAGCACAATGATCTTTTCAAAAAATATAAGTTCTATGAAGAAATATTTACAACCATGGGCTACTGGTCAGAATGCACCGGGTACCCAACGCTGGAGGTATGTGCTGGTGTCGCTGATGATGCTCCTGCTGAGCACGGCAGGTGTTTCCGCGCAGGAACGGGCTGTTTCC